>RPOR01000046.1 GCA_003820645.1 Betaproteobacteria bacterium | reverse complement strand
CGCGCACCGGGCCCTGGCTGGGCAGGCCGGTGACTGACATCAGGCCGCTCATGCCCTGCGCGACCTGGTCGAGGCCGGGGCGGTCGGCGTAGGGGCCGTCCTGCCCGAAGCCGCTGATGCTGGCGTAGACGATGCGCGGGTTGATCTTGCGGATGGTCTCGTAGTCGATGCCGAGGCGCTTTTTGACGTTGGGGCGGTAGTTTTCGACGATGACGTCGGCGGTGGCCGCCATTTTCTTGAACACTGCCACGCCTTCGGGTGACTTCAGGTTCAGCGTGATGCTGCGCTTGTTGCGGTGCAGGTTCTGGAAGTCGGGGCCGTGGCGCTTGTCGAAGGGGCTGCCGTCGCCGTCCTGTTCGCCGAGTTCCTCGATCTTGATGACCCTGGCGCCCCAGTCGGCGAGCTGGCGCACGGCTGTCGGGCCGGAGCGGGCGCGGGTGAGGTCGAGGACGGTAAAGCGGGAGAGGGGGCCGGCGCTCGTTGCAGTCACGGTGGGTCCTTTATCGCAGGGATGGCATTTTCAGTTCGGCGTGATGCCGGCGGCCTTGATGACCTTGCCCCATTTCTCGATCTGCTTGCGTGCGAAGTCCCACAGTTCTTCGGGCGTGCTGCCGACCGGCGCTGCGCCGTTCTGCACCATGCGCTCGTGCATCGCCGGTTGTTTGATGACGCTGACCGCCTCGCTGTTCAGCCGCTTGATGATTGCGGGTGGCGTACGCGCCGGTGCGACCAGGCCCTGCCAGGCGCTGGTTTCGAAACCGGGCAGGCCGGACTCGGACACCGTCGGCAGGTCGGGCATCAGCGGGAAGCGTTTTTCGGTGGTCACCGCCAGCGCCTGCAGACGGCCGCTGCGGATATGCGCAATCGCGCTGGGCAGGCTGGCGAAGGACAGCGAGATGCGTCCGGCAACGAGGTCGATCATTGCCGCGGCGGCGCCCTTGTACGGCACGTGCACCATGTCAGTCTGGGTCATCAGCTCGAACAGTTCGCCGGCGAGGTGCGGCGAGCCGAGGTTGCCCGACGAGCCGTAGGTCAGCTTGCCGGGATTCGCTTTGGCGGCGTTGACCAGATCGGCCACCGACTTGATCGGCAGCGCCGGTCCCACCACCAGCACATTGGGCGCCATCGCCACCAGCGTGATGGGCGCCAGATCGCGCAACTGGTCGTAGGGCAGATTGCGGCGGGCGGCGGGATTGACGCCGAATGAGCTCGGCACCAGCAACAGCGTGTGGCCGTCGGGCGGCGCCTTGACCGCGAGCTCGGTGGCGATGATGCCACTCGCGCCGGGGCGGTTGTCGGCGACGATGGTCTGGCCCAAGCGCTCGCCCATGGCTTCGGCGAGCGCCCGGGCGATGATGTCGGCGTTGCCGCCGGGCGCCTGCGCGATGATCAGCCGGATCGGGCGTTCGGGGTAGGTGCCTTTGGCGGGCTGCGCGGCGTGTGCGCCGGTGGTGGCGATTATCGTGGTGCTGATGACAGCAACAATTGTCGTGCGGGCAATGCGGACCAGCGGCATGACGGGACTCCTCCGTAGACTGCCGCAATGTTGTTATCGCGACACCGGCTGCGGCAGCCGGCGCGTGGTGAGTGCAAGTATGGCAGCGCACGCGGCAGGCGGCATAATTTTGCCCACATGTTGGTTTTCAATGCGCCCGCGGTTGTGCTGTCACCGGTATGATGGTGGCCAAACCGCACAGCCTGCCGGCACTGTTCATGCCTGCGGCGCCTGAAAGTGTCCTCTATGCAAGTCCCCATCCTCCGTCCCTATCCCGATGCCGAATCTCATACGGAGGAGCGTTGTTACATCCTCGAGTTGTCGAATTCCGCGGACGATCCCGACCTGTCGATCGCACGGGCACGCGTGGAGCCGGGCGTCACCACGCGCTGGCACCGCGTGGTCGATACCGTGGAGCGCTACGTGATACTCGACGGCACCGGCCGCATGGAAATCGGCGACCTGCCGCCGCAGGAAGTGCAGGCCGGGGATGTGGTGCTGATTCCAGCCTCATGCCGGCAGCGCATCGCCAACATCGGGCAGGGTGACCTGGTGTTCCTGGCGATCTGCACGCCGCGGTTCCGGCCCGAGGCTTATGAAGAGGTCGGGAACGGTGTTTAGGGCGGCTTCCGGTGCAGCCGTGACCCTGACCGCAAGCCGTGTGCTGCTGGTGGCGGCGCTGTGGTTGCTGCACGCCGCGGCTTTTGCATTGGGCATGGGCGTCGAGGACACGCCGCTGCGCCCCAGCGAGCTGAAACTGCTGCAGCGCATTGCGGCGATGGATCCGTCATTCCGCTACGGCGATCGCGTCAAGCGCTATTTCCGCACGCACCCCACGACCAAGAACCGCATTCCGCTGCGCGTCGAGGTCATGCCGCCCCGGAGCAAAGGTCTCTATTTCGGGGAATACATCAGTTTTACGATGACCATCGACGAGCCTTCGGGCCTGGTCACCTATGCCTACGATGCCGGCACGGCTCACCACGGTCGTGGCACGATACTGGTGACGCCGAAGGAGGTGGTGAAAACCGAGTTTCATTGCGGCGCGACCGGTTGCGCCACGCGCGTGGTGCGCAACGGCCGGGTGTTGGCCGAGCGCAGCGACTGATGGGTTGTTGCCCATAGTGAAAAAACATTAATAAAGACAAGAAGTTATGACTATGCCGTTGCATCGGGGCCGCTAATCCGGCAGTGCCACGGCGGCGCGCGCGCTGCGTGCGCTCAAGTTCCGGATCAACGGGTGCGCCAGTAGCCGGGTATGCCCCGTGTCAGGCCGTTTCCGGATCGACAAACAGCTCTTCTGCCGTATAAGGCTTCGCCAGCAGGCCCTGCTGGCGGCAATAGGTGATCATCGCGTCGATTGCCGGTCGATTCGCCGCCAGGCCCTGGGGCAGCGGATTGCCGACGATCGTTGCCATCCGGCGGTAGTGGTCGTCCTGATCCGCTGCCGATGCGCCGGCCGCGAGCAGGGTCAGATACTGTTGCTGCGCTGCGCAGAATGCGTCGAACAGCGCTTGTGCGAGCCCGGGATGAGCGGCCAGCAGTTCATCGCGGACGACGATCAGGCCGTGCATCGGATAGATGCCGGTTTTCTTGAACCACGCCGCTTCGAGTTGCGGTGCGTCGGGAAACAGCGGCAGGTATTGCGGCAGGCGCTGATTACCGCGGCCCCAGCCTTCCTGTGGCGGACCGGCGCGGCCGATGCCGGCGTTGTCGGTAAAAGCCGCCTGGATTTCGCCAGCGGCCATCAAGTCGATGAGCGAACGCCCGGCCGGCGCATGGATGACGTTGGGCGGCAGCCGCAGGCTTTGCACATGTTCCTCGTCGTCCACCACCCAGGTGATCCTGGCGAGGTCGACGCCGTACTCGTTCTGCAGGATGCCGCGGGTCCAGATGCCGGTGGTCACCGTCCAGGCGCGCACGCCGACTGCCTTGCCTTCGAGATCTTTCGGCGTGCGGATGCCGGCATCGTCGCGGCAGACGAAACCGGCATGGTGGAAGCGACGGTAGGTAAAGACGGGCAGCGCCTGGAACGGCGCGCCGGCTTCGCGGGCGATCATGTAGGTTGCCGCGGACAATTCGCAGACGTCGAACTCGACGTCGCGCACCATGCGCCGGTACGCCGCCACGATGGGTTTGACCTCGATGAACTGCGGTTGCACGCCGGCGATGGCAATGCGGCCCTGTTTGAGCGCTGCGGTGTGGCCGTAGGTGGCCACGGCAATGCTGAGCGGCAGTGCGGCGGCGGTCGTCATCGCAATTTCCGCAGTGATCGGTCCGTCCGCCGTGACCGGGACAGCGCCCCGGCCACGGCAGTTTCGGTTGGGTCAGCGGCTGGCGATGGCTCTGGCAAAACGCGGATATACCTTGCGCACGTTGCCGTCGAAAATCTTGGCTTTTTCTTCGGCGCTGAGCCAGTTCACCGCGTCGAGGTAGCGCTTGGTGTCGTCGTAGTAATGACCGGTTTCCGGGTCGATGCCTTTCACCGCGCCGACGATTTCCGAGGCGAACAGGATGTTGTCGGCGGGGATAACCCGGGTCAGCAGGTCGATGCCGGCCTGGTGATAGACGCAGGTGTCGAAATAGACGTTGTTGAGCAGGTGTTCCTTCAGTGTCGGCTTGCCCATGTCCTGCGCAAGGCCGCGGTAGCGGCCCCAGTGGTAGGGCACCGCGCCGCCGCCATGGGGGATCACGAATTTCAGCGTCGGGAAATCCTTGAACAGGTCGGCGGTGATGAATTGCATGAACGCGGTGGTGTCGCCGTTGATGTAATGGGCGCCGGTGAAATGGAAGGCCGGGTTGCACGAGGAACTGACATGTACCATCGCCGGCACGTCGAGTTCGACCATTTTTTCATACAGCGGATACCACCACTTGTCGGTCAGCGGCGGTTCGGTCCAGTAGCCGCCGGAAGGATCGGGGTTCAGATTGCAGCCGATGAAGCCGTATTCGTTGACGCAGCGTTCGAGCTCGGCGATGCAGTTGTCGGGGCGCACGCCCGGGCTCTGCGGCAGCTGGCAGACGCCGACGAAGTTCTTCGGGTACAGCGTGCAGACGCGGTGGATCAGCTCGTTGCAGATGTCCGACCACAGCGCGCTGGTGGTGGCGTTGCCGATGTGGTGGGCCATGCCGCCGGCGCGCGGCGAGAAGATCGTCATGTCGGTGCCGCGTTCGCGCTGGATGCGCAGCTGCGCCCCCTCGATGCCTTCGCGGATTTCATCGTCGCTGATGACCAGCGAGTCCTTGGCCGGACTGAGTTTGGCATCCTTCAGGCCGGCGATCTGCTTCTGGCGGAAGGATTCGAGGGATCTGGGGGCGGTGGTGTAGTGGCCGTGGCAGTCGATGATCATGGTGCGAGGCTCCGATACTCAGTTTGTCTGGATGTTGGCAGCCTTGATTACCGGGAGCCAGCGTTTCCGTTCACTCTCCGCAAATGCACGGTATTCGGCAGCTGTGGACGGAGCCGCATCGATGCCGCGGGCGTTGAGTTGCTTGACGACGTCGGGGTCCTTGAGTGTGGAGACGATATCGCGGTTCAGGCGGTTGATGATCGCCGCCGGTGTGTTTGCTGGTGCGACCATGCCGTACCAGTTTAGGGACAGGTAACCCTTGACGCCGGTTTCGGCGACAGTTGGAGTGTCCGGCAACGCTTCGGCACGCTTGTTGCCGGTGACTGCAATGGCGCGAACCTTGCCCGACTGCACATGCGGCACTGCCGTGGAAATCACAGCAAAAAATGAAGGTACATGGCCGGCGATCAGATCGGTAATGGCCGGGCCACCGCCCTTGTAGGGGATGTGGTTCAGGGACACCTTGGTCAGCATCTCGAGCAGCACGCCGGAGAGATGGCCGGGGCTGCCGATGCCCGAGCTGGCGTAGTTCAGGCGGCCCTGCTGGGCCTTGGCGTGCGCGAGAAATTCAGCCATGTTCTTCGCGGGCACAGAGGGATGCACGATCAGGATGTTCTGTAGCGTGACCAGCATGCCGACATAGGTGAAATCCTTGAAGGGGTCGTACGGCACTTTTTGGATAACCGGGCTGATGACGAGGCCGCCGATATGGCCCATGCCGATGGTCTGGCCATCGGGTTCCGCGCGGGAAATGATCTGCAGTGAGATCGTGCCGTTCGCGCCGGGGCGATTGTCGACCACGACCTGCTTGTCGAGCAGGGCGGACATTTTCGGCTGCATGATCCGTGCAACGAGGTCGGTGGCGCCGCCCGGCGGGAAGCCGACAATGAAGCGGACCGGTTTGCTGGGACTCCATTCAGCCGCAAGCGCCGGCGTGGTTATCAGGCTGGCGGGCAGTACTGCGGCAGCAAGGCCCAGCAGCATGCGTGTTTTGAGATCATTGATTTTCATGGGTTTTCCTTTTGCTGAGGTTGAGTAAGAAGTTGTCGCGATCATACGGGATAGAGGTCGGGATCCGAACTGTTAGCGATGTCGTCCGCAATGATCGACTTGATGACGTGTATGGTTTGTTCGGCGAGACGAGTGAGCGGTCGTTGCGTCGGTGTCGCGATGACGATATGACTGGCGATGTGGGGCGTCGTAATCCGCGCCGCGTGCAGCTGGCCGCGCATCGCGTGATCCTGGATGGCGTAGCGCGAGAGGATGGCGTGCCCCATGCCTTTGGCCACCAGATCGGTCAGTGCGGTGATGGAGTCGATTTCGAGGGCGATGTTGAGTGCAACATGCTGCCGCTCAAATTCGGTCTCGATCATGTTGCGGATGGAATTCGGGCGGCTCGGAATGATCAACGGGTAGCGTGACAAGTCGGCCATGCGAACGCGTTTGGGCAGCTTTCGGCCCTTCGGGTTCGGGCTGATCAGATACAGATCTTCCGACCAGGCGTGTTCATATTCCAGTTCGGGAACCGGCGTCGGGTGGTAGAGAATCGCGAAATCCAGTCGGCCGAGGAGCAGCCACTCCTGCATGGTCGTCGTGAGGCCCTCGACGATGCCGATGGACGCGTTGGTGAATTGCCGGCGGAAGTGCGACACGGTGCGCACGGTCAGCAGCTTGCCCACGCTGGGTGGAAATCCGATGACGACCTTGCCGATCGGCGACATTTCCGCATCACCGAGTTCCTGTCGTGCGAGTTCAATCTGGCGCAGTATCCCCTTGCCGTGGGCGACCAGGCGTTTGCCGCTTTCGGTCGTGGTGACACCGCGACCATTGCGGTGCAGCAGATGGGTTTTGATTTCGAGTTCAAGTTGGCGGACTTGCCTGCTCAGCACGGACTGGGAGATCCCGAGCATCGCCGATGCCTTGGTAAAGCTGCCCAGCTCGGCCACTCGGACGAAACACTCCAGTTGTTTGATATCCATCGACCACTCTGCAATTATTGGACAATCAAGCGGACGGGCCAATGGCCGGCGCGGAAAATCTGTTATGTGAAATCAGCATAACAGATACTGCGGTATTGCTGTTTTTTTTACAGCTTGATTGGCAACAAAATGAAGGATCGCAGCCGAGCCAAAGCCAAAGCCGACCTGGGCATCACCAGCGCGGCATTCGGCGCCTGTCCTTGGGGGAGCGGTTCATGAAAAACGTAGTGGCCCGCAACATTCGACGTGCGGCAGCGGCGCGCACCATGCGTGTCGGGGCGTGCGGCACCCCCACGGTGCACGTGGCCATCGGCAGCGCTGCTTTGATGCAGCTCCTCCACATGCGCCTGGTTTGCGAAAGTGCGGCGAAGTCGCTGCCGCGGGAATGATCGATGGCGATGAATGACACCGGGGCGGTCAGGCTGCGTACGTTGCTGGGTGATTATCCGATTACCCGCGCGCTGAAGCGGGGTGAGGTCGGTTCTGCGGCGGTGACCCTGGATTTCGCCGATGTCAAAACGCCCAACCACGCGTTCAAGCGGGTGGTGCGCGATCTTGAGTTCGATGTCGCGGAACTTGCGATCGTGACTTTTCTGATGGCCAAGGCGCACGCGAAGCCGCTGGTGCTCATGCCTGTCGTTATTCTGAGCAGGTATCAGCACCCGTACCTCGTCTATAACGCCGAACGCGGCCCGCTGGCCCCGGCCGATCTTGCCGGACGCCGGGTGGGCATCCGTTCCTATTCGGTGACCACAGCCACCTGGATACGCGGCATTCTCGCCATTGACTACGGGCTGAATCTCGACAGCGTGCGCTGGGTCACGTTCGAAGAACCGCATGTCGCCGAATATCGCGATCCGCCGAATGTCGAACGGGCTGCTCCGGGCCGGGATCTGCTGGACATGCTGAGCAACGGGGAAGTAGATGCCGCCGTCGTCGCCGCGATACCTGCTGATCCGCGGCTGCAGCCGCTGATTCCGGAGCCTGCCGTCGCTGCGCGGGCGTGGCGCGAACGCAATCAGGCGCTGCAGATCAATCACATGCTGGTGGTCAGGGAATCGTTGTCGGCTGCCAATCCGGAGGCGGTGAGGGAGGTCTACCGGATGCTCGTCGAGAGCAAACGGGCCGCCGGACCGCAAGCGGCGCACGAATTCGATTTGAATCCGTTTGGCGTCGAAGCCAATCGACGCAGCCTTGAAGTAGCCGTCGATTATGTGTATCGGCAAGGGTTGATTCCGCGGCGCTTCGCGGTGGACGAGCTTTTCGACGATGTGACACGCAAGTTATGACCAAGGGGGGGTGGTATGAAATGGCTTAGCGCATTGGTATTGGCTGCGAGCGGTGTTGTTGTTCCGGTGCTGGCTGCCGATGTGCCGTCCGGCAAGACTGAAGTGCTCTGGCTGGGGCAATCAGCCTTCAGAATCACCACGCCCGGCGGCAAAGTGATCGTGACTGATCCCTGGCTGCTCAAGAATCCCGTGACCCCCGCCCAGTACAAGAATCTGGAGGCGCTGGGCAAGGTTGATCTGATTCTGGTCAGCCATGGCCATGGTGATCATATCGGCGACGCGCCGGCATTGGCCAAGTTGAACAATATCCCGATGTGGTCTCCGGGTGACCTGAACATGACGCTCACTACGCTGGGGGTACTGCCACCCCGGATGCTGCCGCGATTCAACAAGGGGGGCGCAATCACGCCGGTTTCCGGCATCAAGGTTACGGCGACACATGCTGAACATTCGTCGGTATTTGTCTGGAACAACCCGGCCACCAGCAGGGACGAGACGCATCCGGGTGGCGAGCCGGTCGGTTTCATTATCGAACTGGAAAACGGTTTCCGGATTTATCACATGGGTGATACCGGCGTGTTCGGCGACATGAAGTGGATCGGCGAGTATTACAAGCCTGACCTGCTGCTGATCCCCATCGGCGGGCATTTCACGATGGATCCGCGGGATGCGGCTTATGCGACGAGAGAACTGGTCAAGCCGAAGTTCGCGATCCCGATGCACTATGGCGCGAATCCCTTGGGCAAGGGCACGCCCAAGGAATACATGGGCGCGCTGGGGGATGCCGGTGTGAAGGTGTTTCCCCTGAAGCCGGGCGACAAGATCGAGTTCTGAGGACACAGCCGGCGGACTGCGCGACTGTCACCGCGCGGTCCGTCGGATTTAATGCGCCGGTCAGTTGGTTTGATACAGGCCGGCCGCCTTGATGACTTTCTGCCACTTCGCGGTTTCCGAGCGGATGTAGTCGCCGAAAGCTTCCGGCGTGCTCGGTGCGGCATCGAGCCCGGATTTGAACAGCAGCGCCTTGATATCCGGCAGGTTCAGCACGGCGACGACTTCCTTGTTCAGGCGATTGATCACGTCGCGCGGCGTCTTGGCCGGGGCCAGCACACCGTACCAGTTGTTGGCTTCGAAACCCTTGACGCCGGCCTCGGCCACCGTCGGCAGTTCGGGCACCAGCCCGGAGCGCTTCGAGGTCGTCACCGCCAGCGCGCGGATCCGGCCGCTCTTGATGTGCGGCACGGCGCTCGCCGCCGTCGCAAAAATCAGGTTGATATTGCCGGAGAGCAGATCGACCATCGCCGGACCGCCGCCCTTGTATGGCACGTGCACGATCTTGGTGCCGGCCTGCAGGTTGAACAGTTCCAGTGCGAGATGGCCGGCACCGCCGACGCCCGAGGAGCCGCCGTTCAGCGATTTCGATTTGCCCAGTGCAATCAGCTCTGCGACATTTTTGGCGGCAACCGAGGGGTGTACGACCAGAATGTTGGTCGAATCGACGGCGCGCGAAATCGGCTGCAGGTCTTTCAGCGGATCGAATGACAGTTTTTTGTATAGCGACGGATTGATCGCCAGCGCGGCGATGGTGCCCATCAGGATGGTGTAGCCGTCGGGTGTTGCGTTGGCGAGGATGTCGGCAGCGATATTGCCCGACGCACCCGGCCGGTTGTCGATGATGATCTGCTGGCCGAGGCGTTCACCCAGCCGGGTGCCCATGCCACGTGCGGTGGTGTCGGTACCGCCGCCGGGGGCGAAGCCCACCAGCATGCGGATCGGCTTGTTCGGCTGCCATTCTGCGGCCACGCCGTGTGCGGCCAGCGCCGCCATTACTGCGCCGACGATCAGGCGCGACATCGTGTTTTTTTTCATGTTGCCTCCGGGTTGTGGTTGGTTTTCAACTGCATTTTCAACTGTATGGTAATTCGATTCAGGCCGCAGCACTTGCGGCAGCCGCGGATTTCCGGCCGGCGGCCAGTTTGGCGGCGAGCGTGTAGGCATGTTCCATGGCGCCGGGATCGGCACGGCCCTGGCCGACGATGTCGTAGGCCGTGCCGTGCGCGGGCGTGGTGAACACCGTCTTCAGCCCGGCAGTGACGGTGACGCCCTTGTTGAAGCCGAGCAGCTTGGTCGCGATCTGCCCCTGGTCGTGGTACATCATCACGACGCCGTCGAATTCGCCTTTCAGCGCTTTCAGGAAAATCACGTCCGACGAAATCGGGCCCTGGCAGTTGATGCCGGCGGCGCGCAGGCTGTCGACGGTCGGGCGGATGATGCGGATTTCCTCGTCGCCGAACAGGCCGTTTTCGCCATTGTGCGGGTTGAGCGCGGCGACGCCGATGCGCGGGCTGGCTCTGCCGGCAGCGCGCAGCGTGTCGTGGGCAAGGTTGACCGCCGCGGCAATGCGCTCAGGCCTGATCATGGTGACGGCTTCGCGCAGTGCGACATGCGAGGTCACGCGAAAGGTACTGAACTGGTCGATGACGTTCATCTCGCCGAAAAAGCCGGTGTGGCCGAGCAGATGGGCGAACATCTGGTGTTCGTCGTTGAATTTCCAGCCGCCGCGGTTCATCGCACCCTTGTTCAGCGGCGCGAAGCAGATGCCGTCGAGCTTGCCGGCGATGGCGAGGTCGATCATGTATTTCAGCGTGTCGCCGGACAGCTTGCCCGATTCGTCGGAGGAGATGCCCTGCGGGTATTTCTCGGGGTCGACATTGCCGAGGTCGATCAGCGGGTAGTCCTTGCGCGGCCAGCGCACGTCGTCGATGTTTTTGCAGACGCTGTAGGCGAATTTGACGCCGGCACTGCGCATGCCCAGTTCCAGCACGCGGCGGTCGCCGATGATCACGGTTTCGGCGTCGGCGGCGGGTTGGCCGGAGGCCAGCAGTTTTGCGGCGATTTCCGGTCCGATGCCGGTGACGTCGCCGAGCATGAATCCGATGCGGGGCAGTGTGCTCATGAATACTCCAATGGGGGGCGTAGTTTAGACTATTTTTTTGTTTTCGCCGCGGTGTTGCCGCGGCCGCCGACCGCGAGCAGCCGGGTCAGCTTGCGGGTGCGCGGCAGCCGTTCGAGGTCGAATACCAGATCGATGACTTTTTCGCCGTGGGTCCGGGGCAGGCCGCCCCAGGCGGCGCATTCGCGAAACTTGTCGGCGACCTCGTCGTCGCTCATCGGGTTGGCCGGGCTGCCCTTGCCGAAATCGGCGCGGCCGTGCAGCGTGCGGCCGTCCTGCAATGCGATGTCGATGATGGTGGTCATTTTTTCGTAGCCTGCGGCTTCGGCCTGCGGATGTACGCCGAACTCGATTTTGCGCATCATCCGGCGCACGTCGGGGCGGTTGACCACAGCGTCGGAGAACTCGGCGAGGCCGGCGCGGCGATCCAGCAGCAGGATGGCCATGCAGAATTCCATGCTGAATTTGGCCTGTAACTCATTCTTCGGGTTGCGGTGGATCAGCGTGTTGGGCATGTGGCGGTTGGTGCCGACCCTGACTTTGATCACTTGCGATGGCCGGATGTCGTGCTTGCGGATCAATTCGAGCATCGCGCCCATGCCGGGATGGGTCAGCGAGCCGCTGGGATGCGGCTTGATCGATATGCCGGGCATCACGACGGTCCAGGGTTTGCCGAGTTTGCCGTGGATGGCCTGCGCGTCGTACCCGCCGCCGGCGGCGTTGAAAAAACCACGTTTGGCCTCGAGCGCATCCGGCGCCGCCGTCCAGCCGAGCTTGATCAGTTCCGCGGCGAGGATGCCGGATTCCGCCGAACGACCCGGATGAAAGGGCTTCGTCATGGTGCCGAAGTTCTCGCGCAGGCCCGCGGCCTGGCTGGCTGCGAGGCTGAGTGCCTGAGCAGTCTGCTTGGCATCGAGACCGAGCAGGCGCGCGGCACCGGCGGCAGCACCGATGGTCCCGAACGTTGCCGTGGAATGAAAACCGTCGGCGTAATGCCGCGGGTTGATCGCTTCGGCGAGCTTGGTCTCGACCTCGACGGCGATCTGGTAGGCCGTCAACAGGTCGAGCCCGGAGCGATTGTCACGTTCGGCGAGCGCCAACACTGCAGGCAATGCCGGTGCGGTGGGGTGGGTCAGCAGACCGTAGACGCGATCGCTGGCGACCGCAAGCTGCGTGTCGTCGTAGTCGTCGGCATGCATGGCGATACCGTTGGCGAATGCAGCAAAACGCGGCGGTACTTTCAGTGCTGTGCCGATGACCGTCACGCCGCGGTCTAGGGGCACGCCCAGCGTCTTCAGGTAATTGCGCACCACATGTCCCGATTCCGCGGCATTGCCGGCCAGCGCGAGGCCGAGTCCGTCAAGTAGCGAGCGTTTGCTCAGGTCCGTCACCGCACGGGGAATGCGTGCAGGTTGCGTGCGCGTGACAAAGCGGGCGACCTCTGCGGTCAACGATGATTGGGCGGCCATGGGAATGCGTTGCGGTGAAAAAAAAGCGTGTTCGTTGTTCATACCATATTCCCGGAGGCGCCGCCACGGCCCGCGTGCGCCTTGCTGTGGTGTTGGACGCGGAGTAATCTCGGCGACTCAACGCCATCGGCAAAAATCAGCAAATCCTCATGAAGAATCCCATCCGTGCCGCACTGGCCCGCGGCGACACTGTCACCGGCATCATCCTCTTCAGCGGCAGCCCGATGATTGCCGAACTGGCTGCTGCGGCCGGCGTCGATTTCATAATCATCGACATGGAACACAGCGCACTGGGTCTCGACCAATGCGCGCATCTGATCCGTGCCGCTGATGCTGCAGGTATCACCCCGTTGGTGCGCGTGCCCGAAGTCGATGCTGCGCTGATCAAGAAAATCCTCAATCTCGGCGCCGCCGGCATCGCTGTGCCGCATGCGACGCGGGAGAACTGTGCGCGGGCGCTGCGGTTCGTGCAGTATCCGCCCGCGGGGGAACGCGGTGCCTGTTCAATCGTGCGCTCGGCCGGTTACGCGCCCGGCGACTGGGCCGATCATGTCCAGCAGGCCAACCATGAGGTCATGGTGATTCCGCTGATCGAGGACCGCGCCACGCTGGAGGATTTCGATGCACTGGCCGTGATGCCCGGACTGGAGGTGTTTTTCATCGGGCCCACCGACCTGTCGATCGCCCTGGGCGTGCCGCAGGCGGATTTCGACCAGCCGGTGATGGCTGCCGCGCTGCAACGGGTGGTCGATACGGCACGGCGCAACGGCAAATACGTGATGACCACCATCGGCAACCGGCTCGATGCAGCATACGGACGTGCGGTGGCCGCGCGTGGCGCGCAGGCGATCGTGCTGGGCACCGACGGCCACCTGTTTCTCGATGCATGCCGGCGCCTGAATGCGCTCCGGCGGCCGGCATGAGTGATGGCCATATCGTGAACCATGCGATGATGAACAGACCCTTCCGGGGTAAAGTTGCAGCTGCGCCGCCGGACAATTCTGCGGCGCTGTTTTTTTAACGGAGGACATCCGATGGGTCATACCATCGCCGAGAAGATTCTCGGCCAACACGCGGGCGGCAAACCGGCCCGGGCCGGTGAGATTGTCGTCGCGGACGTCGATTTCGCCATGATCCACGATGCGCGTGCTGGCAATGCGCTGAAAATGATTGAAAAGCTCGGTGCGAAATCGCTGCCGCATGTCCGGCGCACCGCGCTGGTACTCGACCACTACTCGCCGCCGCCGAACATCGAAGCCGCGAATACCCATGTCGCGATGCGGGCGTTTGCGGAAAAACACGGCTCGCCGCTGTACGACGTCGGCGACGGCATCTGCCACCAGGTGCTGCCCGAAGGCGGCCACCTGACTTGCGGCGACCTGGTCGTCGGCACCGATACGCATTCGACGACTTACGGTGCGTTCAACGCGTTCGGCACCGGCGTCGAGGGCACCGACGTGTCGGCGGTGATGATGACCGGCAAGCTGTGGTTTCGCGTGCCGGAAACCATCCGCATCGAACTGCAGGGCGCGTTGCAGCCGGGGGTGTGGGCCAAAGACGTGACCCTGACCATGCTCGGCCGGCTGGGTGCCGAAGGCGCGAATTACCAGGCGCTGGAATACTGCGGCAGCGGTGTTGCCGCGATGGCGATCGATGACCGCATGACGCTGTCGAATCATGCGGCTGAACTGGGCGCCAAGGCTGCGCTGCTCGAAGCCGATGAAAAAACTTTTGCCTGGCTGAAGGCGCATGGCGCGGCGACGCCCAGACCGGTCAAGGCCGATGCCGATGCGACCTACGCGCAACGCATCGTGATCGACACCGCCACACTGGCGCCGCAGGTGGCGCGCCAGCATCACATCGACGACGTGGTCGGCGTGCCCGAGGTATCGGGCCAGAAAATCCAGGTCGCGCTGATCGGTACCTGCACCAACGGCCGGCTCGACGACATCCGCCAGGCGGCGGCGATACTCAAGGGCAGGAAACTCGCGCAGGGCGTACGCATGATCGTCACGCCCGCGTCGCGTGCGATCTATCTCGCGGCGATGCGCGAGGGCCTGTTTGACATCCTTGCCAGCGCCGGCGCCTCGGTGGAGGCTGCAGGCTGCGGCACCTGCGTCAACATCACCGGCCATTACATCGCCGGCGACGGCCAGGTGGTGATTTCCAGCGCCAACCGCAATTTCAAGGGCCGGCTGGGTAACCCGAAATCGGACATCTGGATCGGTTCGGCGGCCACGGTGGCGGCTTCGGCGCTGACCGGTGTCATCACCGATGCGCGCACGGTTGCCGGTGGCGACTGGCGTGCAGCGGCTTAGGAGACTGCAAATGAACATCATCAAGGGCAGCGCGCGGGTACTCGGCGACGAGGTCAGCACCGACATCCACTGTTCGAGCAAATACCTGCCGGGCAAGGACACGGCGTTCATCGCCACGGTGGCCTTCGATAACGTCGCGCCGGGTTTTGCAAAAGCCTTCGTCAAGGGCGACGTCATCGTCGCTGGCGAGAACTTCGGCATCAATTCGTCGCGCGAGCAGGCGGTGCACGTGATGCACCGGATGGGCGTCGCGGCGATCATCGCGCCGAGTTTCGGCCGCCAGTTCTATCGCAATGCCATCAACAACGGCATGCCGGTGATCGAGTGCGACATCGGCGGCATCGCTGCCGGTGACGTGATGGAGATCGACCTCGCCGGCGGTCGTATCACCGTGCCGGCCAAAACCATCGTCCGTGCCGTACCGCCGTTGCCGGCCGCGGTGCAGGCCGTGCTGGAAGCGGGCGGACTGATTCCGTTCCTGCAGCAACATCCGGACTGGAATTTGGGGGAGAAAGCAGCATGAATCTGAAAATCGAACGGGTTGAAGTCTTCGGCGTGGCCATGCCACTGGTCATGGAGTTCAAGAACGCCTATCTGTCGAAGTCGGTGGTGAAGAGCGCCATCGTGCGCATTACCGCGACCGGCGGCGCCATCGGTTACGGCAACATCGATCCGACACCGGGTTACTCGAAGGAAAGCATCGAGGACAGCCTGAAGATGATCCGGGCCAAACTGGCGCCGGCGGTGATGGGCATGGACCCGACCAACATCCATCGCATTACCGCAAAGCTCGACGCGGTGGTTTCCGATTTTTACGATGCCAAGGCGACCATCGACATGGCCTGCACCGACCTCTCGGCGCGGGTGGCCGGGATGCCGGTGCATACCTACCTCGGCGGCGCGGTGAAGGACCGGCTGATGTTCAATGCCTGGATCAGCATCCAGTCGCCGGAGAACGCCGCGAAGGAAACGGCGGACTGGCAGAAGCAGGGTTTCCGTTCGTGCAAGATCAAGGTCGGCGGCGACATCTATGCCGATCGCGACCGCATCAGGGCGGTGCGTGAGGCCTGTGGCCCGGAGTTCAACATCCGCATTGATGCCAACGCCGGTTACGACGCCGACACCTCGATCAAGTTGGCCGAACTGGTGGCCCCGTACAAGCTGCAGCTGTTCGAGCAGCCGGTTCCCGCCGACGACGTCGCCGGCATGGCGCGGGTGCGCAGGGCGGCCAATGCCGTCGGCTTACCGATCATGGCCGACGAATCGGTGATCGACCACGCCAGCCTGATCAACATCATCCGCATGGATGCCGCCGACATCGTCAAGGTCAAGGTGATGAAGCAGGGCGGTTTTCTCAACACCCGCAGGATGATTGCCACTGCCGAGGCCGCCGGCATCCGCTGCGTGGTGGGCCACGGCTTCGGCCTCGGCGTGAACACGATGGCGGAAATCATGCTGGCGGCGACATCGGACAACGTGATCGACGGCCTCGAATGCGTGGGCCCGCTGAAAACCAAGGACGACATCGTCACGCAGAAACTGGACCTGTCCAAGGGCAGCATCGCGCTGCCGCAGGGGCCGGGGCTGGGCGTCACGCTCGACGATGCCAAGCTGGCGCAATACAAGTTCGAGGTCAAATAAGCATCACGATGCCCGGATCCCGCATGCAATGACATGCGGGGACGGCTGTTATTTCAGGAGGGGAGCATGAAATTGAAAAAATCCGTTGCGATGATTTTGCTGGCGGGATTTACGGGTTCCGCCGGCGCGCAGGCCTATCCGACGCGGCCGGTAACCATCCTGTGCTGGTCTGCCGCCGGCTCGCCGGTGGACATCTACGCCCGCACGCTCGCCAAATTGCTGACCCCGGAACTGGGGCAGAACGTCGTGGTGGAGAACCGCACCGGCGGCTCCGGCATCATCATGGTCAATTCGCTGGTGCGCGGCGCTGCCGACGGTTACACCATTGGCGCCAACACGCTGACTCTTTCCACACTGTTCAGCGAGAAGACGGCGCAATTCAAGCCGGACGACCTGCAGATGATCGCGCGATCGCAGATCGATCCCTACGGCCTGATCGTTCATACCTCGACCCCGTTCAAAACCATCGAGCAGTTCGTCGCTTTTGCGCGCAAGAAGCCTGAATACCTGAATGTCGGCGGTCCGTTCGCGATCAGCTCGCACCGCGTGGCGTGGGAAGTGTTTTCTGAAACAGCCAAATTCAAGACGACGTGGGTGCCGTATCCCGGCGGCGGGCCGGCGCTGACGGCAGTTGCCGGCGGGCATGTCGACGCCGCCGCGACCAATCCCGGCAACGTCAAGCCGATGATCCAGGCCGGCAAGGTGCGCGTGCTGGCAGTGTCGGCGGACAAGCGGCTGGAGGATTTTCCCGATGTGCCGACCTATAGGGAAAAAGGCTGGGATGTCGTGCGCTACCAGTGGCGCGGGATGATGACCAAAGCCGGCACGCCCAAGCCGGTGGTGGAGCGCCTGGCGTCGGCCATCCAGAGGGCGCAGCAGACCGAGGAGTGGAAAACCTATCTGAAGCGGGTGTCGCAGCTCGACGGCTTCCAGGGACCGGACGCGTTCCGCGCCCAGCTGATGCAGGACACCAAGGAAACCGAAGCAGTGAAGAAAAAACTCGGTTTGTAGGATTGAGTCAACCTGATTTTTAACGGGAAACGTGTGACTGCAAAATTGACTGCAAGACAACAGTTGCGCAAGCGGCTGACCGAAGGCTCGATGATCGTGGCGCCGGGCATTTACGACGCCTACGGAGCAAGGCTGGTGCAGCAGGCGGGTTATGAGGCGGCGTACATGACCGGCAACGGCGTGTCGGCGTGCCTGCTCGGACAGCCGGACGTCGGCATGGTCGACCTGACGCTGTTTGCAGCGCACGCGCATCGCGCTGCCGCCTGCATCGACATTCCGCTGATCTGCGATGCCGATACCGGTTACGGCAATGCCGTAAATGTGCGACATACGGTGCGCGAGTTCGAAAGCGCCGGTGTCGCGGCGATTCACATCGAGGATCAGGTTGCACCCAAGCGTTGCGGCCATCTGCCGGGGTCGCGGCCGGTGGTGTCACTGGCGGAACATGCCGGCAAGATCGAGGCCGCCGTGGCGGCGCGGCGCGATCCGGATTTCATCATCATCGCGCGTACCGATGCGGCGACCGGACTGGGGCTGGATGAGGCCATCCGCCGCGGCCAGGCTTACCGCAAGGCCGGGGCCGACGTGGTGTTCGTCGAACTGAAAAACAGTCCGGCCATTCTCGAGGACCTGAAACGGGTGACTGCCGAATCCGGCGCGCCCTGCCTGGTCAATATCGACGGCGGCGGCAAACTGGGTGAACTGACGGTGCCGGAAATCGAGCGGCTCGGTTTTCGCATCGCGATTTTTCCCGGGCTGGCGCGCAACGCGGCCGGTTTTGCGATCCGGGAAGCGCTGGCCACGCTCCGGCGTGATGGCAACACCAAAGCCGTGCGCGATCGCATGCTGACCATGAAGGAATACAACGAAGTGCTGGACCTGGACACTGTGGAAGACTGGGAAAAGCGCTTCATGCAGAATAGGTAGGATAATGCATATATCTATAACTTATTGTTTTTAAACATAATTTATAACTTTCAGGTTGGTGCACGCTAACCCGATGGGAGTATCCGCAGATGGCAGTTGCCCGCAACAAAACACGTGTTACCCGGCCCGCGGTGCGCAAGAAGTCGCGCGCTGCAGTGAAGTCCAAAACCGCAAGCCGCAAATCAGCACCGCAGTTCGATTCACTGCAGCAGATCGCGTTGGCAGCATGGCGCAAGTTGCCACCGGCCGTGTGGGACCATCTGGTCGGCGGTGCCGATTCGGAGATGACGTTGCGGCGCAATCGTGCCGGACTCGATGCACTGGCGCTGCGCCAGCGGGTGCTGGTCGATGTGCGCAGTTTCGATCTGGGTACCTCGTTGCTTGGCCAACCGCTGGCGTTTCCGGTATTTCCGGCACCAGTCGGGGGCTTTCTGGGCAAGGTGCATGCCGAAGGCGGGCCGGCGGTGGCGCGGGCTGCGGTGTCCCGTGGCACGACCGCTTTCATTGCCACGGCGGCGAAGCCCAGCCTCGAGGCCGCACAGGCGGCAGTGCAGCGGCCGCTGATCTTTCAGTTGTACGTGCGCGGTGATCGCGGTTGGGTCGAGGCGATACTCGACCGGGTCAAGGCCGCAGGTTACGGCGCGTTATGCGTGACCGTGGACCGCAATTACTACGGGCGGCGCGAGCGCGATATCGTCAGCCAGCTGCCGGTCAAGGAAGGCTTCGGTGACCAGTCCTACCAGGCCAGTCTCAACTGGAAGGATCTGGTGTGGATGAAGGAACGCGTCGGGCTGCCGCTGATTGCCAAGGGCATTGCCACCGCGGAGGACGCCGTGCTGGCCGTCGAACATGGTGCGGATGTGGTCTACGTGTCGAACCATGGCGGACGCCAGCTCGACCATGCGCAGGGCAGCATCGAAGTATTGGCGGAGGTCGTCGATGCGGTCGCTGGCCGCGCCGAGATCCTGATGGATGGCGGCATCCTGCGCGGTACCGATGTCGTGAAGGCGCTGTGCCTGGGGGCACGCGCGGTCGGCGTCGGCAAGCTGCTGGGCTGGGCACTTTCCGCCGGCGGCGAAGCCGGGGTGGCACGCATGCTGGAACTGCTGGAAATCGAAGTGCGCACGGCCATGGGCCTGATGGGCGTCACGTCGATCAACCAACTCGGGCCGCAATGGCTGTGCCGGGTGCCGGTGCTGGGCACGCCCAACGCCACCAGCGCCTATCCGCTGCTCGCTGCCGCGGTGCGCGACGGCTCAACCGGCAGGGCGGGTCAATAACGTATTTCCCCGATGCTGACGGATCGCGCCGGCACCGGCAGCGGCCAGAACAAACAGAGGAGCAGTCAATTGTTCAAGATAGCCATACTCGAAGGTGATGATATCGGACTGGAAGTGGTGCCCGAATGCGTCAAGGTGATGAAGGCTGCCGCGGTGAAAGCGGGGCTGCAGATCGAATGGCAGCCGCTGCCGATCGGCAGGCGCGGGCATCAGACCCATGGCCACACCATGCCGCAGCTGACCGTCGATGCGCTGCAGCACGTGGACGGCTGGGTGCAGGGCCCGATCGGGCACAACGCCTATCCGCGCAACGATCCGACCTGGATCAATCCGCCGCTGCGCAAGAAGTTCGAACTGTTTGCCAACGTCAAGCCGGTCAAGTCCTATCCCAACCTGCCGTCGATCCACAAGAATGTCGATATCGTGTTCCTGCGCGAAACCACCGAAGGCATGCAGTCGGGCAGTGTGGTGTTCGCCGGCAGCGGCGAATTCCAGCCCAACGACGATATCGCGATCGGCATGCGCGTGGTGACCCGCAAAGGTGCCAGCCGGGT
>RPOR01000045.1 GCA_003820645.1 Betaproteobacteria bacterium | reverse complement strand
TCGGTGAGGTGCCGGGACGTATGGTCACGCGTCTTTTTGGTTTCGACTTCCGCGAAACCGAACACCTTCTGGTAGAACTCGGTGGTTTTTTCCAGGTCGTCGACTTTCAGCGCCAGATGTACGATGCGGCTCATGAGTGCTGCCCTTCTCTGCAGATGCGTTCAGGAATCGATTTCGAAACCGGCCGCGCGCAGCGTGGGCCGGAATTCCGGAGCGGTGAGCCGCCGCACGAAGTCGCGCGCCAGTTCGGGCTGCGTTCCGCGCACTGCAATGCCCGCGGTATAGACGGTTTTCGACTGAAATTCGTCCGGCAGCGGCGCCACCAGCGTCACGCCCTTGTTGGGCAGGATTTCGGTGCTCTGGGTAATGCCCAGTTCCAGCGCGCCGCTGCTCGCCGCCAGCCAGTTCATCGCCGCGAAGCCGTTCGGAAAAAACTGCATGCGGTCTTCGATCTGTGCCGCCACGCCCAGCCGTTCCATCAGTTTCATGACGATCTTGCCGGCAGTCGCCGTCGCCGGATCGGGACAGACGATGACCGACGCCGCGAGAATGTTGCCGCGCAATGCTTCGCGCGTGCGCACTTCGGGCAGCGGTGTGCCGGCGCGCACGGCGACACCGGTGCCGACCTTGCCGATATCGGTCACCGACGAAATCGCCACCAGCCCGCCGGATACCAGGTCCTGGATCAGCTGCGCGCTGAGGATGATCACGTCCACCGGCTCGCCGCCGACCATGCGCGCCTTCATCGCACCGACCGCCCCGAACGCCGCCTCGACGGTATGCCCGGTGTCGCGCTGAAATGCCGCAATCACCTGCTCGCACACTGCCTGTGCCGCACCGGCGCTCAACAAGCGCAATACCGCCATGACGTCTTCCCCTGCGGAATTAGACAAGCGCCCGATGTTACCAGCACCCCCCGGGAACTCCTACCCCTGCCCCCGGCCTTGCCCGACCGGACCACATGGCATAGGCTCGCCCGCATCGTGAAACGAGTGCATAACGCCCGCCACATGACCGAGGCCCACCTGGTGCGTGGCCTGCTGGAATCGCATGGCATCGACGCCGTGGTCCGCGGCGATCTGCTGACCGGCGGCTGGGGAGAACTGCCGGTCGACGTCTGCGCGGTATGGGTCACCGACGACGCCCGCTACGCCGATGCCGACCGCTTGATCCGGGATTTCCTGAAGGGGGCGCTGGCGCGCATCCACGGCGGCGCCGGCTGGCACTGTTCACGCTGTGGGGAAGACATCGAGGGCCAGTTCACTGCCTGCTGGCAATGCGGCGCCGAACGACCACCGTCCCCGGAATGACAGCCCGGTCTGACCGCTGCCGGCGACGTCACGCACCGGCGACGGTGTTGGCACGATCCGAGGCGATCTGTCCGTCGACCAGCTCGACGATCCGGTCGCAGCGCGCCGCCAGCCGCGGGTCATGGGTGACGATCAGCAGCGCCGTACCGCTGTCACGATTGAACTGGCGCAGCAGCGCAAAAATGCTGTCGCCGGCATGGGTGTCCAGGTTGCCGGTGGGTTCGTCGGCCAGCACCAGCTGCGGCCCCACCACCAGCGCCCGCGCCACCGCCACGCGCTGCTGCATGCCCCCGGAGAGCTCCTGCGGCTTCTTGTCATAGGCATCGCGCAGACCGACGGCATCGAGCAGCGCCGCGGCACGGCTGCGGATCACTGCCGGCCCGCCCTTGCCCTGCGGCCGCATCAGGCCGGGCATCATCACGTTCTCCAGCGCCGTGAACGCCGGCAGCAGATGGTGAAACTGGAAGATGAAGCCCAGCACGTCGTGACGTGCCCGCGTCCGCTCATCATCGTCGAACACCGTGACATCGCGCCCAGCCAGGTGATAGCTGCCGCCCGAGGCGCTCTCCAGCAGGCCGATGGCATTGAGCAGCGTGCTCTTGCCCGAACCCGACGGTCCGATCAGCGCGGTGAATTCCCCCGGCTGGATCTGCAGATCGATGCCGTGCAGCACCTCTTCGGCATTCGGCAGGCCTGCATTGTAGGTCTTGCGCAAGCCCTCCAGCCTCACCAGCGGTGTGCTCACGGTCAGCCCCGGATCGCCTGCGCCGGATCGAGCCGCGCCGCAGTGCGCGCCGGCAGCACCGCGGCAAGCAGTCCGAGCAGCGCCGCACCGGCCATCACCGCGCCGACCAGCCCGAAATCGAACTGCATCGTAAACAGCGCCTGACCTTCCGCATTGCGCAGGACGCGGCTGAACACCGACACCAGCATCAGGCCGAGGCCGGAGCCGAGCAGCGCGCCGCTGGCGCCGACCATCACGCCTTGCAGCAGGAACACCACCAGCATCTGCCGGCGCGTTGCGCCGACCGCGCGCAGGATGCCGATCTCCTTGCGTTTCTGCACCACCGACACCACCAGCACGCTGGCAATGCCCAGCGCGACGACGATGGTGATGAACACGCGGATCAGCAGCGTCATGATGTTCTGGTTGTTGATCGCCGCAAACACCTGGTTGTTGGTCTGGATCCAGCTCTCGATCAGCTGGCCCGATTGTGCCCGCAACTGGCCCGCAACCTCGTCGGCGCGCATGATGTCGCGCACCGACACATCGAGGTTGGTGATGCGCCCCGGGATGCCGAGCAGGCTCTGCGCGGCGCGCAAGTCGGTGTAGACATAGCGCCGGTTCAGTTCCCGCGAGCCGAGATCGAGCAGCGCCCGGATGCGGAATACTTCGCTCGAACCCTGGGCCGACTGCACGCGGATGCGGTCACCGAGCACCGCACCGAGATCCTTCGCCAGTTCGATGCCGATCAGTGCATCGCCCGGTTCGAGCTGCAGCACACCGGCCTTGACCTTGTCATCGAGGCGCACCACGCGCAAATAGCGATCGAGTTCGGTGCCCAGCACCACGACCGAGCGCGAGGCGTCCCCCTTGATGCCCAGCGCCGACCCGGAGGCGACTGGCGCGACGGCGAGCACGCCGTCGGTCATTTCGGTGGCCCGCGCCAGCGCCGGCCAGCCGTCGATGGTGGTCAGGCGCTGCGGCCGTGCCTGCACGGCAGCCACGCGCGGCGCGTCCGGAGTGCCGGCGAGCAGCGGCGCGACCGTCTCTTCCGGCGGCTTGACCACGACATGCGGCTGCGCGCCGGTCACGCGCCGGATCAGGTCCCCCTGCACGCCGGTCAGCACCGCGGTAATGAAAAAAATCACCGCGACCCCGACCGCCGCGCCACCGATGATCAGCGCCGTCTGCATGCGGCCTTCGCGCAGAAAACGCAGCGCAACGGTCAGCTCAAATCCGAGCGCGGTCATTCCTTGGCACGTACGCGCGTACCGGCTTCGATATCGCGGGCCATGATCACGCGTTCACCGGCGTTAAGACCGTCGGTGATCGCCACCCGGCCCTGGGTCTGCAGGCCGGACTTCACCGGCACCCGTACCGCGACACCGTCACGTGCCACCAGCACCCAGGGCGCGTCGGTCTGCAGCTGGCGCACTGCATCCGCCGGCAACATGACGGTTTGTTTCAGCACCGGCCCCGGCACATCGATGGCGACGGTCATGTCGGACTTCAGCAGCGCCGGCGGTTGCGGCACGTCCAGCCGCAATTCGACGGTGCCGCGCGTGGCATCGATGCCCGGCGAAATGTAGTTCACCACGGCCTCGAAACGCTCGTTCGGAAACGCATCGGCCGCCGCCGTCGCAACGGCCCCCGGCTTGATCAATGGCAGATTCTTCTCGTCGACCTGCACGATCAGCCGCACCGGACCGTCCAGCGCCAGCGTCATCATCCGCCGCGAAGGCTGGGCGATGTCGCCGGGTTCGATCACCCGCTCGAGCACAACGCCTGTGGCCGGCGCGCGGATCAGCGTTTGCGCGAGTTTTGCCTGCGCCAGCGCCAGCGCCGCCTCGGCCTCGGCCAGCTGGCTCTGTGCCTGCTGCGCCTCGGCGCCATTGGCCCCCTGTGCGCCGGTCTGGGCACGCGTACTGGCGAGCTGGCTGCGGGCGACATCGAGCTGGCGCTCCGCGTCATCGGCCCGCGACTGGCTGATGAAGCCCTTGGCGACCAGGTCTCGCGCGCGTTTGGCTTCACGTTCGGCAACGTCCAGATTTGCGGCGGCCTGCTGCTGCGCGGCCTGCGCGGTGGGCAGCGCCAGCGTTTTGACCGAAGTCACCCGCGCCTGCGCCCGGGTGACCGCGGCACGGGCCTGGGCCACGGCTGCAGCCAGTTCGCTGTGCTCGAGTTCGATCAGGATGTCGTCAGCGGCAACTCGGGCCCCCTCGCGCACCCGCACTGTGGCCACCCGTCCGGTGATGGTCGCACCGATGTCGACGCGTGCCGGCGGCAGTACGCGACCGCTCGCCACCACGCTGGTCTGGATGTCGGCCGGGGCCGTCGTCAGCATTTCCACCGCGACCGGCTTCGGCTGCAGCGCGAACACGACCAGTGCCGCGACGACCAGCACCGCGGCGATAATGACGAGGACGCGGCGCATCGGCTGCCCGCCTCCGCCGCTCAACGTCCCGCCAGAAAATCACGCACCGACGGTTCGTCGCGCAACCGCCAGATGCGCGCAATCAGCTGTTTCATTTCATCCGCGGTCGCGGCACCGGAGTAACCCGCGAGGCGCAGCGCCTTGTCCTCGAGTTCGGCACGCGACAGCGTGTTGCCGGGATCGCCCTTGGGCGTCTCGACGCGGCATTCCAGCGTGCGGCCATCGCGCGTCTGCACCGACACGCGACCGATCCAGCGCCGCGGGTAGGCGCTGTCGACGTCGTGATCGAGCACCATGGTCACACGGTCATGAAAACTACGCAACTCTCTGTTTTTTAACGATATTTCTGTAAAATCCGCAAGTGCGGCGCGGCCCAGCGTGGCGATCAGCGCCAGCACGAAACCCATCGAGAACTTGGACTGATGGATGGTCTGCGGATCGGTCACCGGACCGAGCACGTCGATCGCCCCCTGGTGCACGTGCGCAGTGACTTTGACGATGTCGTCGGCCTTGAGCCGGTGCTGCTGCATCAGCGTCAGCAAGGCATCCGCCGCCGGATGCGTGTGGCGGCACGACGCGTGAAATTTGAACGAGGTTTCCACGGTCGCCCAGCGCGTGCCCAGGCCGTCGGTCAGCCAGCGCACATCGGCATCGCTGGACATGCCCGCCGCCATGCCCTGCTTGCCCTCGAAAATGGCGCGGGCGCCGGTGAAGCCGTCGCGGGCAAGGTACGCCGCCATCAGGCCGTCGGCCGCAGCTTTGGCGGTGTGCAGTTGCTTGGAATCCGCCGCATCGCGCAGGAATTCCCACAGCCCGGCGGCCATCGTGCCTGCCGAGCCCAGGCCATGCTGCATGCGGTCGGCATCGAGTTTCAGAATGTGCGCAACACCAGCGGCGGCCGCCAGCTTGCCGGCCGTGCCGGTGGTGTGAAACACCTTGTAATGCGAACGGCCGAGAAATTCGCCGACACGGACACCGCATTCATAGCCGGCAACCGCGGCGGCAATCAGTTGCTTCCCGGTCGCGCCGACATCCTGCGCCGCCGCCAGCACGGCGGGAAACACCACGGTGCCGGGGTGCAGCACCGAACTGTTGTGCAGGTCGTCCTGTTCGACGAAATGCGAGGCTGCACCGTTGACCAGTGCCGCGAAAAACGGCGATGTGCGCGTGCGCGTCAGCAGGTTTTCCGCGGGACCGTCGCGCGGTCCCATCTGCGCGGCAAAACCGTCGATCACCGATACCGGTCGCGCGCCCTTGCCGGCCAGGGCCGATGCGAACCAGTCGAGGAACAGTTCCTCGGTGCGCGCGACGACGGGTTCCGGCAGGTCCTCGTAACGGATCGTCGACAGGAACGTGCTGAGGGTTTGCGCGGGGCTGGCGGCGGGCGCCGCGGCTTTTTTGGCAGTCATTTGCATGATGGACTCCTTGGCTCAGGGCGTATTTTAACCGGGCCACCCGGCTGGCTGGGTTTGACCCAGATCACCCCGCATTGCTCCTTCTCCCCACCGCTTGGTGGGGAGAGGGTTGGGGTGAGGGGCAACAACTTGCCTCCGCTCTACCCCTCACCCTAACCCTCTCCCCGTAAAAACGGGGAGAGGGGACTGAAACTCGGTGAACAGGAAGTACATCCCTCAATGCTATGCTTTCACGATTTAAGTCCCGGAAACCACCATGGCAAAACGCAAATCCATACGCACCGATATCGCCTGGAGCGCCGTCGACCGCATTACCGTCAAGGGCCACGACCTGTGCAGGGAAATCCTCGGCAAGCTCTCGCTCGGCGACATGGCCTTCCTCGAAATCACCGACCGCCTGCCGACGCCGCGCGAATCGGTGATGTTCAATGCCATCGCCGTGACGCTGGTCGAACATGGCCTGACCCCGAGTTCGATCGCCGCACGCATGACCTACACCGGGGCGCCGGAAGCCATGCAGGCCGCGGTCGCAGCCGGCCTGTGCGGGCTGGGCAGCGTGTTCGTCGGCAGCATGGAGACCGCGGCGCGCATGCTGCAGGAGGCCCTGCCCGATCCGTCTGCGGACGCCGATCTCGAGCAACTGGCGGCGCAGATCGTCGACCGTTTCCACAGCCGCAAGCAGATCATCCCGGGCGTCGGCCACACGCTGCACAAGCCGGTGGATCCCCGCGCACCGCGGCTGTTCGCCATCGCCGCCGAACAGGGTTATGACGGCCCCTATGTGCGGTTGATGCAGCAGGTCGGCACACGGGCCGAGACGGTCTACGGCAAGTCGCTGCCGGTCAACGCCACCGGTGCCATCGGCGCGATTGCCAGCGAACTGCGCCTGCCCTGGAAAATCGTCCGCGGCATCGGCGTCATGGCGCGCGCGATCGGCCTGGTCGGCCATATCCTCGAGGAAATGAAAAACCCGATGGCCTACGAGATCAAGCAGCGGGCGGAAGAGGAAGCGACGGCGCACCTGCGGGCACAATGAAACCGGACACCAATTCCACGCCGCCCGACAAGCCGCCAGTCGCCAAAAAAGCCGGCGCAGGACAGGTCATGGCCACCATGTTCTGGGGCCTGCTGATGATCGGCAAGAAAGGCACCTGGGAACGCGACGGCGCCACGCTCACGCTGCGGCAGGTGGTCCTGGGCGCCCTGGTCATGACCATCGTCGTCATCGGGATATTGCTGCTGCTGGTTCGATTTGCCCTGAGCTAGCGCCCGACGCCCGGTCTGTTCATGGGGCAACCGTCGCCAGTTGGCCCTCCCGCCAGTGCCCGCGGCGGGTTGTAGCGCGCCAGTCGCGCCGCGGTGACAATCCACTGGCTTTGCGTCCTCTGCCAGTTCAGGAGTTCATCCGTTTCCCTCCAGACCTGCTCGTCGCCCGCCAGCTTAAACATCATTTCCACGCCGCCACGCGCTCTGTGCGATACCGCACAGAGCGCCACTGAGTTGGGTCACTATCCTTCATCACGAACAGGAATTGATCAGCAACTCGCCGAAGCGGGCTCGCAGATGCTGTGGGGCATGCGGGGTATCGGCACCCGACACCAGAGAGGCGTGCAGTGGCCAGTACATATCCCGTCAAACCAGCCCCCAACCTAGTGGGAGCCGCATGTCCGAATTGCGGACTGCTGGCATGGTGCGTTCCCGCCGGCATGGATTCGCAGCAGACCGAACGAATCTACAAATTGACCGAGCATCAACAGCTGAAAAGACGCGGCGAATTCCTCCACCGCGCCGGGACCGCGCTCAAATCGCTCACCATGATCCGCAGCGGTTCGGTTAAATCGTGCATCACAAACATGGATGGAGATGAGTATATTACCGGCTTTTCTTTTTCCGGAGACCTGGTTGGCGCAGATGCGATCGATGGCGGCAAATATCTATACGACGTGGTCGCCTTGCAGGAAAGCACGGCATGCCGAATTTCCTTCGGCGAATTCGAGCGTTTAAGCCGTGGCATTCCAGTATTGCAACACCATTTCAACGCCGTGATGGGTCGCGAAATCACCCGCAACTACGGTCTGATGATGCAGCTCGGCTGCATGAGCGCCGAGCAACGTGTCGCGCAGTTTCTGCTCAACATCTCGGGACGATATGCAGCACGCGGTTACTCCTCAACGAGATTTCACTTGCACATGTCGCGGAGGGAAATCGCGAGCTACCTCGGCCTCAAGCACGAGACGGTCAGCCGGGTGTTTTCCAACTTCCGCAGAGACCAGCTGGTTGCGATGGACTGCAAATACACGGAAATCATGAACCTGGGCGGCTTGCAGGAAATCACCGGGGAACGGCAGTTCGAATCCCGCAACCTGCACCAGACCAGAAGCAGTCGTGGAGCGGGCTAGCCGCGTTACGGCGCAGGCTGCCGCTTTGCCACCATCCGACCCAATGAGATTACGTCTCAACCGTTGGAGTCCGCCAGCGCATCACGACCAACGCGGGCTTCAGGGTTGAGGCGAGGAATCAACGTTGGCATTCGCCAATGCCGCGGGATCGTTCAAGCCTGCCCCACGCTTTGATTCTTGACATTCCCTTGATCCAAATCAGGAAATCCCGCGCCGGTATCCCTAGACTAGCTGTCATCAGTCACGCTCATTGGAGGGGAGCATGAAATACGAAGATCCGGCCTGCGCCTATTGCCCGCCCACGGTGCGCGCCTGCCGCCAAGGCGAAGCCGAACTCCGCGGACCGGGTTTCTGTCCGACCAAGGTCGATCCGGAATCCCAGCAGATCGCGCGTGCCCTCTACGACGATCCGGAGACGCTCAAGGTGTCACGGGAATCCGCCAAGGTCGAGGCCGAGGGCTATTGCAAATGGACCCGGGTCGAGGAGATCGTCCAGTTCGCGAAGAAAATGGGCTACCGCAAGATCGGTATCGCCAACTGCATCAGCTTCGTCGACCACGCCCACACGCTGTCGGGCATCCTCGAAAGCCACGGTTTCGAAGTCGTGTCGGTGGCGTGCAAGAATGGCAGCATCCCGAAGGAAGACCTTGGCCTCGCCGATCACGAAAAGGTCAGGCCCGGCCAGTTCGAAGCCCTGTGCAATCCCGTGGCGCAGGCGGAACTGCTCAACGCACACGGCTGCGAATTCAACGTGGTGATGGGCCTGTGCATCGGCCATGACAGCCTGTTCTTCAAATACGCCAAGGGGCTCACCACGGTGCTGGTGGCCAAGGACCGCGTGCTGGGCCACAATCCCATCGCCGCGCTGCAGCTGGCCGACAGCTATTACAGCCGGGTGTGGGGGCCAGACAAGCCCGCGAAACCCGGCAAGCTGCCGCCGGCCGGGCGGCGCAACTGACAGCCGCTAGCGGACGGAGAATCCAGCAACCACCGGAAGACGACACGCCGCCGCCAGGGAACAATGCCTATTTTTTGGCGTCGTCAGCGGCATCCTGAATTTTCTCGCCGGCTTTTTCGATTTTTTTGCCGGCATCTTGCACCGCGTTGTCGACTGCCTTGCCGGCGCGTTCAACCGGACCCTCTTCCTTTTGGCAACCCGACAAACCCGCGATCAGCATACCCATCGCCACTACGGTTACGGCACTCTTTTTGAAATTTATCATTGCGATCTCCAGTCAATATCCGAAACAGATTGCGGGCTGGTTGATGCACTGGCTTTGCACCGGATTGCCCAACTTCGGGCCATCTTACACAGTCGCCAGAATAAATTCCGGAATGATGCCCAGCCTCCGGTAACGCCGCACCACCGCCGCCGGCAGCGCCTTGAAGTTTTTAACCACCTTGCGGCATCCCGCCTCCCCGCAGTTACAGGTCATTTTCCAGACATCGTCCGCCCCCAGCAATGTCGAGTAATCGTGCGTGACTTCGTCGCCGGCCGGGATCGGCCGGATGGCTTTCAGCAGCAGCCGGCGACCGGCTTTGACGATACCGGCGTTGGGATCGCAGGAATGGTTGGCGTAGGCACCGATTTCCCCCTCGGGATCGAGGTAATGATCGGCGTCATAGCGAAAACAGTTCTCGCCGCGCCTGGGATCGGTGTCCCAGTAGCGCCACACCTGCTCACCGGTGACCACCCGGCCTTTGATCCGGCAGATCGTCGCACCCGGCGCAAAGGCCTTCAGCGCAACGATACCTTGCCCGTTACGGACGGCGCGGACAGCGAGCGTTTTGCTGAGTGGCATGAAGAACCGCCTGTTGGATGAAATGACGCGGCCATCATAACTGCTGCCGCGTTACTTGCCGGCGGTGCTGCCCCCGCACCGGCGCAGCAGATAATCGACTGCGCGATCCAGCGTCAGCAGCTCGCCGTAATCGCTCTCGGGGATGTCGATGCCGAGGATTTCATGCAGCCGGATGATCACGTTCAGGAAATCGAACGAATCCAGGTCGACCTGCTGGCGCAGTGGCTGGTCCGGCCGGATGTCGGCGGGATCGACTTCGGGTGCAATGGCACCGATGGCGTCAAAGATTGCCGCCTGCAGCTGTTGGCGATCCGGCGCGCTCATGCCTTTTCAGCCAGTGTTTCCGGCGCCTGCAGCAGCCGGTCCAGCGCCGCCAGAAACAGCGCACCGCGGTGGCCATCGCTGACGCGATGATCTGCAGCGAGCGATGCGGTAAGCACCTGCCGCACGGCGACCGTGCCCGCCGTCACCCACGGCCGTTCGCGAATCCTGCCCAGGCCGACGATCGCCACCTGCGGCGGATAGATCACGCCGAACACCTGCGCCACGCCCTGCTCGCCAAGGCTGGTCAGCGTGACGGTGGGATCGGCCATTTCCGAACTGCGCAAGCGGCCGCCGCGCACGCGGGTAATCAGGTCGCGCAGCGCCGCCATCAGCTCGTCGCAGGTCTTGCGGTCGGCATCGTGGATCGCCGGCGCCACCAGGCCACCGCCGCGCATCGCAATGGCCATGCCCAAGTGCACCGCGGATGACGGCCGGAACGCGCCATCGATCCAGAATCCATTCAGCTCCGGCACTTCGCGCAGCGCCAGCGCCACGGCTTTCATCAGCGGTACGGCCGGCAGCAGCCGTTCAACGACGCTGCGTTTGGCATTTTCAGCGGCAAGCCAGGCCAGCAGCGGTGTGACGTCGATGTCGGTCGCCAGGTAATAGTGTGGAATCTCGCGCTTGGCGCGCGCCATCGCAGCCGCGATGGCCTTGCGCATTTGCGCGCGCCAGTCACCGGCAGCCGGCGCCACAGCTGCCGGTTTCGCAGTCGCTGCGGCACGTTCGATATCGGCACGTGAAATGACCCCGTCCGCTGTCTGTGCCTGCACTGTGGCAAGGTCGACGCCCAGTTCCTGCGCCAGCCGCCGTGCCGAAGGTGAGATTTTCTGACGGTCGGCAGCAGATTGAGCAGCGGACGGCACCGGCGCCGTGACTGCCGTCGGTGCGATCGCCGATGGGGTGGTTGCCGGCGGGGCAGCGGTCTTCCCGTCACCGCGCAGCAATGCCAACACCTCCCCGACGGGAATTTTCGCGCCGGGCCGGGCCACGAGGCGGTCAACGATGCCGCTGTCCCAGATCTCGACATCGATCGCGCCCTTCTGGGTTTCGACGACCGCAACCACCTGGCCGCGTGTCACGGCATCGCCGGGTTTGATGCGCCACTCGACCAGCGTGCCCGCCTCCATGTCCGCTCCCAGCGACGGCATGCGAAATTCAAGCATGATGGCCCACCGTGCGCAGCGCGGTCGCGACGATGCCGGCGACCTGCGGAATCGCCGCCTCCTCGAGATGTTTCGGATACGGAATCGGCACTTCCACACCGCAGACGCGCGCCACCGGTGCATCGAGGTCGAAAAACGCCTCTTCCATGACCCGCGCCATGATCTCGGCGGCCAGGCTGCCGCTTTTCCAGCCTTCGTCGACGATCACCATGCGGTGGGTCTTCGCCAGCGAGCCGAGCACCGTCGGCATGTCCAGCGGTCGCAGCGTGCGCAGGTCGATGACCTCGGCCTGCACCCCCTGCGCGGCCAGGACCTCCGCCGCGGCCAGCGTCTTGCCGAGCGACCCGCCATAGGTCACCAGCGTCAGATCCTGGCCGGCGCGCCGCACCACGGCGCGGTTGATGTCGACGGGTCCGGCATCCGCCGCGAGCTCGCCTTCGAGGTTATAGAGCAGCGCATTTTCGAACATGATCACCGGGTCGGGGTCCATCAGCGCCGTCCACAACATGCCGCGTGCATCTTCCAACGTCGCCGGCGTGACGATGCGGATGCCCGGGATGTGTGCATACCAGCCCTCGAAGCTGTGGGAATGTTGCGCCGCCAGCTGGCGCCCCGCGCCGGTGGCCATGCGGATCACCAGCGGAATGCTGAACTGCCCGCCCGACATGTGGCGCAGCGTGGCGGCATTGTTGACAATCTGGTCGAGCGCCAACAGGCTGAAATTGCAGGTCATGACTTCGACGACGGGCAGCATGCCGTTCAGCGCGGCGCCGATGCCCGCGCCGACAAATCCCGATTCCGACAGCGGCGTATCGCGCACGCGCTCGTCGCCGAATTCGGCAAGCAGCCCCTTGCTGACTGCGTAAGTGCCGCCGTAACGCCCGACATCCTCGCCCATCAGGAACACGCGCTCGTCACGCGTCAGTGCATCACGCAGCGCTGCGCGCAGCGCTTCGCGGTAGGTCGTGCGCACGGTTGCCGCAGCGTCGTTCATCCCGGCCTCGGCGTGTAGACATCACGGGCCAGGAATTCGACGGGCTCCCAACTGCCCGCCTCGGCATAGGCGACCGCCGCAGCGATTTCGGCCGCGACCTCGGCCTCCATCGCTGCGAGCTGCGCGTCGTCGCTGCCACCCGCCGCTTGCAGCTGCCGCGTGTACGCGGCAATCGGGCAGCGCTTTTTCCAGGTCTCGACTTCCTGCCGGTCGCGATAGAGCTCCGGGTCGAACATCGAATGCGCGCGGAAGCGATAGGTCCGGAATTCGAGGAATTGCGGCCCGCCGCCTGCCCGCACCTCTGCCGCCGCGCGCACTGTTGCCGCCATCACCGCTTCGACATCCATGCCGTCGACCGCCTGCGCCGGCACCTTGTAGCTGCGGGCTTTTTCACACAAGTCGGTATCGGCTTCCGAGCGCGCCAGCGCCGTACCCATCGCATAGAGGTTGTTCTCGCACAAAAACAGCACCGGCAGCTGCCACAACGACGCGAGGTTCAGCGCCTCATGGAATTCGCCCTCGGCCACCGCGCCCTCGCCGAAGAAACAGGCGGTCACCCGCGGCCGGCGCATCATCCGGTCCGCCAGCGCAAATCCGGCGGCCAGCGGCAAACCGCCGCCGACGATGGCATTGCCGCCGTAGAAACGGGCCTGCGCATCGAAGATATGCATGGAGCCGCCGCGGCCGTGCGAGCAGCCTTCGTACTTGCCGTACATCTCGGCCATCAGCGCCGTGGCCGGTATGCCCCGCGCCAGCGCATGGCCGTGTTCGCGGTACGTCGCGAGCACGGCATCGTCGGGCTGCAGCGCCCGCATCGCGCCGGTCGCCACCGCCTCCTCGCCGATGTACAGATGCAGGAAACCGCGGATCTTGCCGGCACTGTAAAGCTCGGCGCACTTCTCCTCGAAGCGGCGGATGCGCAGCATCGTCCGCAACAGCCCGCTGCGGTCTAAGCCGGTCATCAGGCAGTCCCCTCGAGCGTGGACGTATCCCCTTCCGGCAGGCCGAGCTCGCGCGCCTTGAGCAGCCGGCGCATGATCTTGCCGCTGCGGGTATGCGGCAATGCCGGCAGGAAATCGATTTCCTTGGGCGCCACTGCGGCACCTAGGCGCTTGCGCGCAAAGCCCAGCAGTTCACGGCGCAGGGCTTCGCTCGGTTCATGGCCCTGCTTCAGCGCGACGAAGGCCTTCACGGTCTCGAACTGCACCGGGTCCGGCTTGCCGATCACCCCGGCCTCGGCGACCGCCGGATGCTCGGTCAGTGCGCTCTCGACCTCGAACGGCCCGATCAGGTGGCCGGACGATTTGATGACATCGTCCGCACGGCCGACAAACCAGACATAGCCGTCGTCATCCTGGCGCGCGAGGTCGCCGCTCAGGTACCAGCCATCGACAAAACACTTGCGATAGCGCTCCCCGTTGCCCAGATAACCGCGGAACATCGACGGCCATCCGGCACGCAGCGCGAGTTCACCTTCCTCGCCTGGCCTGCACACCGCGATGCGCCCCTCGGCAGTCTGGTGCACGACGGCAGCCTCCACACCCGGCAGCGGCCGTCCCATCGAGCCGGGCTTGATGGCCATCGCCGCATAGTTCGCAATCATGATGCCGCCGGTTTCCGTCTGCCACCAGTTATCGTGTATCGGCAGACCGAAAGCCTCGATTCCCCACAGCACGGCCTGCGGATTCAGCGGCTCGCCCACGCTGGCGATGAAACGCAACGCCGGGAATTCGTGGCGGCGCACCGCCGCGGTGCCGCCCTTCATCATCATGCGCACCGCGGTGGGCGCGGTATACCAGACACTGACCTGCTCCTGCCGCAGGATCGAATACCAGCGCTCGGCGTCGAAGTCGCCCTCGTCGACGATGCTGGTCACGCCATTGGTCAGCGGCGAGATGATGCCGTAGGACATGCCGGTGACCCAGCCGGGATCGGCCGTGCACCAGAACACGTCTTCCGGATGCAGGTCCAGCGCCAATTGTCCGGTGACATGGTGCGCGACCACCGCACCATGCACATGCACCGCGCCCTTGGGCTTGCCGGTGGTGCCGCTGGTGAAATGCAGCAGCGCAGGATCGTCCGGCGAGGTCCTTTCGACCTGGAAATCGGCGCTTGCCGCGGCCAGCATTTTGCGGAAGTCGAGGGTGTCCGCCACAGCCGTTTCGGCATCGCGATCGCCGACCAGCAGCACCTGCCGCAGCCTGGGCAGGCGCTCACGCAGGCCGGCGACTTTTTTCCGGTACAGGCTTTCGGTGGTCACCAGCACGTCGGCGGCGCCGATTTCGAGGCGGGTATGGATCGGCTCCGGCCCGAATGCGGAAAACAGCGTGCAGGAGACGCCGCCGCTTTTCAACGTGCCCAGCACACTGACATAGAGTTCCGGAATACGCCCCGCCAGCACAAACACGCGGCTGCCCGGGCCGCAGCCCAGCCCGCGCAAGACATTCGCAAATCGGCTGCTCAGATCGCGCAGGTCGGCGTAGGTATAGTCGTGGCGTGTGCCGTCCTGGCCCAGCCAGCGCAGCGCCACGTGCGTTGCGCGGCTGCCCGCGGCATGACGATCGACGGCTTCGTAGGCAATATTGAGGCCGCCGTCCGGCAGGCCCGACAGCGCCGCGCGCGCGTCGGCCCAGCTGAACTGGGCACAGGCTGCTGCATAGTCGCGCAGATTCGGCGGGTAACGTCCTGCTGCCGGCTGCTTGCTGATCACCTCTGGTATCACGCGCATGACCTCCTTCACGCTGCAAGGTAGGCCAGACCGGTCCGCGCGATATTGACTCAGATCAAGTCTGGCGGCCGCAGCCTCAATCGGCCCTGATGTTCCCCGCCTGCGCCACCCGGGTCCAGCTGGCGATTTCGGTGGCAACGAATTGGGCGAATGCTCCCGGCGTATTGCCGACCACGACACCATGCTGTGCCTCGATGCGTTCACGCACGTCGGGCAATTTGACGACCTTGGCTGTTTCCGCGCTGATGCGACTGAGGATGGCTTTGGGTGCCTGCGCCGGTGCAACGAGGCCGAACCACGAGGTCGCATTGACGGCCGCATACCCGGCCTCGCTCATGGTCGGGATTTCCGGAAACGCGGCGGCGCGTTTGGCGCTGGTCACTGCCAGGGCGCGCACCTTGCCGGATTTCACCTGGGGCACGGCCAGCGTCAGCGTCGGGAACACCATGGTGATCTGGCCGCCGAGCAGGCTCACCATCGCCGGCGCTGCGCCTTTGTGCGGCACATGCAGCATGTTGACACCGGCAGCAAGTTTCAATTGTTCACCGGCCATGTGCAGCGGTGTGCCGACGCCGCCCGAACCGAACGTCAGCTGGCCCGGTTTGGACTTGGCGAGGGCAACGAGTTCGCTGACGCTGCGCGCGGCAACCGACGGATGCACCACCAGCGCGTTGGGCACGCTCATGATCAGCGAGATCGTCGCAAAATCCTTTTGCACATTGAACGGCAGCTTGCTGTAAATCGCGGGAATGATGCCGTAGGTGGTGTCCGCCATCAGCAGCGTATAGCCGTCGGGCGAGCCCTTGGCCACAAGATCGGTGCCGAGTATCGAACCCGCACCGGGCCGGTTGTCGACGACCACGGTCTGGCCCAGCAGTTCGCTGAGTTTCGGCGCGGTGACGCGCGCGGTGAAATCCGTAGTGCCGCCCGGCGCATAGGCAACGACCATGCGGATCGGCCGTGTCGGGTATTCGGCAGCCCGCGGGCTCATCGAGATCAATAACAGTAAGAACAATGTGTTACGCATTAACCCTCCTCGCGATTCAATTTTTACCGGTGACTGCAGGCGCTGACTCAGGCACTCAACGCACCGCGGATCTGTTCCAGCGCCGTCGGGTCTTCGATGGTGGTCAGGTCGCCGGGATCGCGCCCCTCGGCAAGCGCCTGCAATGAACGCCGCAGCAGCTTGCCCGAGCGCGTCTTCGGCAGCAGGGTCACGAAATACACGCGCCGTGGTCGCGCGATGCCGCCGAGCTGGTGGTCGACCGCCGCCATGACCTCCTGCTCTTCGCGGGCACGCGCTGCCGGGGTATCGATTCGCGCTGCATCTTTCACCACCGCAAATGCCAGCGGCATCTGCCCCTTCACCGCATCGACCACGCCGACCACCGCGACCTCGGCGATGTTGGGGTGCGATTGCACGGCCTCCTCGATTTCGCGGGTGCCGATGCGATGGCCGGCAACGTTGATTACATCATCCGTGCGGCCGAGGATGAAAGTGTAGCCCTCGGCATCGCGCACACCCCAGTCGAAGGTCGAATACAGCAGCTGTTTCGGAAATGTCCGGAAATAAGTGTCGACGAAACGTTCGTCATCACCCCAGACCGTGCTCATGCAGCCCGGCGGCAGCGGCGGCGCGATGGTCAGTACGCCTTTCTCGCCCGGCTGCGCCTCGCTCATATCGGACTCCCGCAGCAGTTTCAGGTCGTAGCCGTAGACCGGAAAACCGGGACTGCCGTATTTGACTTTGGCCGGTTCGATGCCCGGCGCCAGCGACAGGATGGGCCAGCCGGTTTCGGTCTGCCAGTAATGATCGATCACCGGTTTGCCGATGGCCTCATGGATCCAGCGATGCGTGGGTTCGTCCAGCGGTTCGCCGGCGAGGAACAGGTGGCGCAGCGACGACAGATCGTACTTCCTGAGATAGGCCGGATCCTGTTTTTTCAGCACCCGTGCCGCGGTCGGTGAGGAGAACATGACGCTGACCCGGTGGTCGGCAACGATTTTCCACCAGATGCCGGCATCAGGGCGAATCGGCAATCCCTCATAGAGGATCGTCGTCATGCCGTGGATCAGCGGACCATAGACAATGTACGAATGCCCGACGACCCAGCCGACGTCGGACGTGGTGAACATGGTCTCACCGGGCTTGCCGGCGTAAATGTGTTCCATCGAGCTCGCCAGCGCCACCGCATAACCGCCGGTGTCGCGCTGCACGCCCTTCGGTCTGCCCGTCGTGCCCGAGGTATAGAGGATGTACGAAGGTTCGCTGGACTCCAGCCAGGTCACCGGCACCTGTGCACCGGCGTGTTGCCGGGCGAGCGTCGCGTAATCGAGGTCACGACCCGGCACCGGTTTGAAATCCCGGTCGATGCCGCGGTTGACGACCAGCACCTGCTGCGGGGGATGCTTCGCCAGCCGCACGGCTTCGTCGACCAGCGGCTTGTAGTGTATCGCCCGTCCGCCGCGCATGCCGGCATCCGCAGTCACCAGCAGCTTCGGCCTGGCGTCGTCGATGCGCGTGGCACAGCTCGCTGCGGCGAAACCGCCGAACACCACCGAGTGCACCGCGCCCAGCCGCGCGCAGGCCAGCATCGCGAACACGGCCTCGGGAATCATCGGCATGTACAGCAGTACTCGGTCACCGCGGCTCACGCCCTGCGCGGCCATCACTGCGGCAAAACAATTCACTTCGGCATGCAGTTCGCGGTAGGTGAAGTTTTGTTCGGTGCCGGTCTCGCTGGAGATATACACCAGCGCCAACTGGTCGCCGCGCGTCGCCAGATGGCGGTCCACCGCGTTGTGGCAGAGATTGGTCTCGCCACCGACGAACCAACGCGCAAACGGCGGCCGGCTGTAGTCGAGCACCTGGTCGTACGGGCGGTGCCAGTCGATGCGGCGGGCCTCTGCGGTCCAGAACGCATCCCGGTCGGTGATGGATCGACGATGAAAATCGGCGTACGCGCCCATATCCCCTCCTGTGGTCGGCTGCGCGACCGCGTTGTTGAAATGATCAGGTCGCGCGCAGGGACATTATCCCCCCTCAGGTCTTACAACATCCTGACCACGGCGCGCCCGCGGATTTCACCCTTGAGCATGCGCCCGATATAGTCCGTCAGATCAGCCAGCCCGATCACCTGGGCGATCGCGCCGAGATGCCGCGGCTTGAGGTCGCTCGCCAGTCGGCCCCAGACACGCCGGCGCAGTGCCATCGGCGTCGCCGCCGAATCGACGCCGATCAGGCGCACGCCGCGCAGGATGAACGGCAGCACGGTGGTGTTCAGTTCAATGCCGCCGGCATTGCCGAAACTGGCAATCAGCCCCTGCGGCTGCATGGTGCGCGTCAGCCACGCCAGTTGTTCGCCGCCGACGGCATCGAACGCCGCGGCCCACAGCGGCTTTTCCAGTGGACGCGCCCCCATCTCGAGGCTTCCGCGATCGAGAATTTCCGCAGCGCCGAGTTTGCGCAGAAAATCATGCTCGGCCGCCTTGCCGGTGATGGCGGTCACCGAATAGCCCTTGGCCGCCAGCATGTCGATGACGAGGCTGGCCACGCCGCCGGTCGCGCCGTTGACCAGCACCTTGCCGTTGTTGGGCGCCATGCCGTTGAGTTCCAGCAGTTCCACCGCGAGCCCTGCGGTATAACCGGCAGTGCCCAGCGCCATCGCATCAAACAACGTCAGTCCCGGCGGCAGCGGTACCACCCAGTCGGCCGGCACGCGGCAGATTTCCGCAAAGCCACCGTCATGCGCCACCCCCATGTCATAGCTGGTGCAGATGATTTCGTCGCCGGCCGCGAAGCGCGCATCGCTCGAACTGATCACGCTGCCGGCGGCATCGATGCCGCCGATCAGCGGATAGTTGCGGATGATCTTGCCCCCAGTGCCGGTCGCTGCCAGCGCATCCTTGAAATTGACGCTGGAATACGCCGTCCTGAACATCACGGCGCCGTGGCCGATATCGGCCACCGGTACCGTGGTGACGCGGCCGGATATGGTGTTGTTTTCATTGAATATTCGATAGGCTTTGCAGTGTTCCATGATCCCTCACGGCAGATGGGGTTGGGCCAGGTACTGGCGGGTCTGCATTTCGGTGAGCCGGCTCGCCAGTCGTTCCTTCAGCGACAGGTTCAGGTGGGCCTGGAATCCGTTGCTGTCCGTCGCTGCGGCCACCAGGTCGTCCACGGGCACTGCAGCAGCCAGCATCAGCTTCACCCGCCGATCATAGAACTCATCGACCAGCCACACAAATCGCCGCAGCGTGTCGCCGTCGGCTGCCGTAAAGCGGGGCACACCGGAGATGAGCACGGTGTGATAACGGCGGGCGAGTTCGATGTAGTCGGGTTTGCCGCGCGGTCCCGCGCACAATTCCGCAAAATCGAACCAGGCAATGCCCGGCGCCTGGCGTCGCACACGGATCAGGCGGTCCTCGATGTCCAGTGGCGCATTGTCACCGGCATCGCTGGCAATGTGGTTGAAGCCGTCGTCGAGGCGGCGGTCGGCGTCCTCCCCCGTGTGATAGGTGCCGGCCTTTTCGAGCTCGCGCAACCGGTAATCCGTACCGGCATCGACATTGACCACGGCCATGCGCGCAACAATCAGTTCGATCGCCGGCAGGAACTGCCGGCGCTGCAGGCCGTGCTGATACAGTTCCTGCGGTGCGAAATTGGAAGTGGTCAGCAGCACCACGCCTTCCGCCATCAGTCCCTCGAGCAGCCGCCGCATCAGCATCGCATCGGTAATATCGGTGACATGGAATTCGTCGAGGCACAGTACCTGGAATTCCGCGGCAATGTCGGCGGCCACCAGCGCCATCGGTGCGGCCTGACCCTGGTGCCGGACCAGCGCCTTGTGGATTTCCTGCATGAAGCGGTGAAAATGCACGCGCTTCTTGCTGACGTCGGGAACGTAGGCAAAAAAGCTGTCCATCAGAAAGCTCTTGCCGCGGCCAACGCCGCCCCACAGATACACGCCCTGGATGGCACGATTGCGGTTGAGGAAGCTGAGCAGGCCCCGGCGCTGCTGCTGGTGATCGAGGTCGTCGTGCACCCGTTGCAGTTCGCGGGCGGCCGCCAGCTGGGCGTCGTCCGGCGTAAAACCGTGTTCTGCGGCGCGCTGCTGCAGAAACAGGATGAAATCGGCGGCGACGGGCAACGTCAGCGAAAGCTTCGGCGCAAACGTAGGATCAGCCGTTTGCTGAAATTCGAACCGTCACCCCGGCGCAAGCCGGGGTCCAGGGCCAGCCGATGCATTGAACCAGCGCCTGACTGGATGCCGGCGTTCGCCGGCATGACGGAATGGGGAGC
>RPOR01000044.1 GCA_003820645.1 Betaproteobacteria bacterium | reverse complement strand
GCCACCGCCACGGCGATCACCGTCGGTCTGAAGAGCGGAATGTTGGCAGATTTTTCCACAGCCACAGTCTACCAGCATCAGCACCCTGCGCAAACAAAAAAGTCATGTTTTACAATAAGTTATGCGCATAAATTGCCGTTGCAAAGCGTCGACTCCTCGTCGCTTCGATTGAAAATTCGACAACGCGGCCCACTGCACCGGGAAAATCGGGCTGGCGGACCATCTGCGTGTGATGAAAGTCGCACGGCCATCCGCGCCGCCAGTGGCCGCATCCGGACGCGAACCAATCGTCCCGCGATGGGCCGTACTGCGGATTTTGTGCAAAGACCGAATTGGCTTAGACTTCGGCCGATGAATCCGTTGCGCGCCTTGCTCATTGCCTTCCTGCTGATCGCCCTGCCCCTGCAAGGCGTCGCCGCATACACGCCGGCCATGGCCTGTGCGGACGCCCATGCCGCCCACGGTCAGGAACATGAACACCCGGCGACGACCGATACCGCGCAGGATCACCATCACCCGGGTAACCCCGAACCCGCGGAACCGACCAGCGGCCATTCGTGCTGCCACCATGTCGTATCCGCAGCGGCGCCCCTGATAATCGCCGGCATTCCCGAAACACCGCGCGTGCTCGAGTCCCGTGTCTCCCTGCTGACCACACTGTTCATTCCCGAACTGCCCCAGCGCCCGCCCCGGGCCTGATTCCCTGAAGTCTGCACTGGCGTACCGCGCAAAGCGCGGCGGCGCCACGTTGGGCGATGTCATGCCCGTTTCATGCAATGGGGATCCCTATGCAGTCGAAACTCGCAGTCCTGTGCTGCGCCTACGCGGCATTGTGGATGCCGCACGCGGCAGCACAACCGCACATTAATTCCACTCCGGCGGATCCGCGTGCTGCGGTACCGGCACCGGCGTACACCTCGGCCTTCGCCGGCTACCGGCCCTTGCGCGACGAACCGCTCGCGCCCTGGCGCGATGTCAACGATGAAGTCGCCCGAATCGGCGGCCATCTCGGCATGTTCGGCGGCGGCGCCCATACCGGGCATGGCGCAAAACCGGATCCGGCAACAACCGGCGGACCTGACGCTACGCGCCCGGGAGCATCCAAATGAAGCACCACAAACACTGGCTCGCCGGCATCACCGCACTGCTGCTCGGCGGCTGCGCAACCTTCTCTGACGATGGCGGCACGCGCAACGTCAATGAAGCACTCAACTCACGCGGCATCACGCAGCAGGCGCCATGGATCAAAAACGATGCCGACGCCGTGCGTGCCGGCGACCAGGTGCGCACGCTGCTGGCGCAACCGCTGACTGCGGAGAGCGCGGTGCAGATCGCGCTGCTCAACAACCGCGGCCTGCAGGCCGGCTATGCCGAACTGGGCATAGCCGAAGCGGACCTGGTGCAGGCTGGCCGCATGCGCAACCCCGGCTTCTCGTTCTCGCGCAAGCATCGTGGCGAGGTCGTCGAGTACGAACGCGCATTCATTTTCGATCTGCTGGGCCTGTTGACCATGCCGCTGCGCACGCAGATCGAGGGCGAACGCTTCCAGTTGGCGCAACACCGCATCACCGCTGAAATCCTGCAGGTGGCCGCCGATACCCGCCGCGCCTGGGCCGGCGCCGTCGCCGCGCAGCAGACCGCGGCCTATGCGGAACAGGTCCGCAGCGCCGCGGAAGCCGCGGCGGAACTGGCGCGGCGCATGGCGCTGGCCGGCAACTTCAGCAAGCTTGACCAGGCCCGCGAACAGGCGTTTTACGCCGAGGCCACCGCCCAGCTGGCGCGGTCGCGGCAGGCCGCGCTCGCCGCGCGCGAGCAGCTCACCCGCCTGCTGGGGCTGTGGGGCAAGGACCTCGCCTACCGGCTGGTGGAGCGCCTGCCCGAACTGCCTCCAGCGCTGCCCGCAATGACGGAAATCGAGCAGCAGGCGATGCAGCAACGGCTGGATCTGCAGGAAGCGATGCAGGACGCGGCCAATCTGGCCAACACGCTCGGACTGACAAAAACCACCGGCTGGTTCAGCGTCCTGGAAGTCAGTTACCTGCGCAACAGTGAAAGCGGCGAGCCGCGGCAGACCGGTTATGAAATCGAGCTGCGGTTGCCGATATTCGATTTCGGAACCGCCAAAGTCGCGCGCGCCGAATACACCTACATGCAGGCAGTGAACCGCGCAGCCGACCTCGCCGTGCGCGCCCGCTCCGAAGTTAGGGTAGCCTACGGTGCCTGGCGCACCGCCTACGACCTCGCGAAACACTACCGCGAAGAAGTCGTGCCGCTGCGCGCGCGCATCAGCGAAGAAACGCTGCTGCGCTACAACGGCATGCTGATGAGCGTGTTCGAACTGCTCGCCGAATCACGGCAGCAGGTCAATGCAGTAATCAGCGCCATCGACGCCCAGCGTGATTTCTGGATCGCCGACGCCACGCTGCAGCTCGCGATTAACGGCCGCTCACCCGGCGCCATTGCTGCACCCGGCGGCACCATACGCGCCGCCGCCCCGGCCGCCGGAGGACACTGAACCGTGGATACCCCGATGAACAACAGACGCAATTTCCTGCGCGCCTCCGGTGCCGCACTGCTGGGTGCTGCCACCGTCGGCCGTGCGGCACAGGGCGCCGTGCCCGAAGTACCGACGCAATCGAAGCCCGATACGCAACCGCCGCTCGCGCCTGCGAACGGCCGCCCTTACAACCCGGTGGTCACGATCAACGGCTGGACCCTGCCCTGGCGCCTGAACAACGGCTGGAAGGAATTCCACCTCGTCGCCGAACCGGTACGCCGCCAGATGGCACCGGGCATGACCGCGCACCTGTGGGGCTACAACGGCCAGTCGCCGGGCCCGACCATCGAATGTGTCGAGGGCGACAAGGTGCGTATATTTGTGACCAACAAACTGCCCGAACATACGACCATTCACTGGCATGGCATCCTGCTGCCCAACGGCATGGACGGCGTCGGCGGGCTGACCCAGCCGCAGATTCCGGTGGGCAAGACCTTCGTCTATGAATTCGAGATGAAGAAGTCAGGCACCTTCATGTACCACCCGCATGCCGACGAAATGACGCAGATGGCGATGGGCATGATGGGATTTTTCGTGGTGCATCCGAAAAACCCGAACTACATGAAGGTCGACCGCGATTTCGTGTTCCTGCTGAACGCCTTCGACATCGAACCGGGTGCGGCCACCCCGAACGTCAACACCATGCTCGATTTCAACCTGTGGTGCTGGAACTCGCGGGTGTTTCCCGCCATCGATCCCTTCGTGGTACGCACCGGCGACAAGGTGCGCATCCGCTTCGGCAATCTGACCATGACCAACCACCCGGTGCACATGCACGGTTACGACTTTGAGGTCACCTGCACCGACGGCGGCTGGGTGCCAAAGTCGGCGCGCTGGCCGGAAGTCACAGTGGACGTCGCCGTCGGCCAGATGCGCGCCTTCGAGTTCACTGCGAACGCGCCGGGCGACTGGGCCATCCATTGCCACAAATCGCACCACACGATGAACGCGATGGGCCATGCCGTGCCGACGATGATCGGCGTCGACCATCGCAACGTCGCCGAAAAAATCATGAAGCTGGTGCCTGACTACATGGTGATGGGCGAGCGCGGCATGGCCGACATGGGCGAGATGGAAATGCCGCTGCCCGACAACACGCTGCCGATGATGACCGGCCGCGGCCCCTTCGGACCGCTGGAAATGGGCGGCATGTTCAGCGTGGTCAAGGTGCGCGACGGCCTCGCGCGCAACGACTACAAGGATCCGGGCTGGTTCAAGCATCCGCCGGGCACGGTGGCGCGCGAATGGACAGGCGCCGCACCGACCAGCACCAGCGCCGCGCCCGCAGCTGCAGGCTCGCGCGACCACGTGCTGCGGGCACGCAAGCCTGCAGCCGGGCATAAACACTAACTAATTGTTTTTGTTTATATTTATAGGAGTTATTATGCATAAATCATTGTTCACCGCAGCCTGCATTGCAGCGGCCTTGGCCACCGCCCCGGCCTGGGCACATAGCGACAGTCACGGCAAAAAAACGACGAAACCGGCCGCGCAAAACAGCGAAGAAAAAGCCTTCGGAAAGGCCGGTGATCCGAAAAAAGTCACGCGTACCATCGCTGTCGATATGAGCGACCAGATGCGCTTCACGCCAGCCGCGCTGACGATCAAACCGGGCGAGACGGTGAAGTTCGTCGTCAAGAATTCCGGCAAGGTCATGCACGAATTCGTACTCGGCACGTTGCCCGAACTGAAGGAACATGCCGAGTTGATGAAAAAATTCCCGAACATGGAACACGATGAACCGTACATGGCCCATGTGAGTCCGGGTAAAACCGAAACCATAGTCTGGCAGTTCAGCAAGGGCGGCGAATTCCATTTCGGCTGCCTGTTGCCGGGCCATTTCGAAGCCGGCATGGTCGGCAAGATCAACGTAACCCAGAGGTGATTCAATGAACGACCGACGCAATTTCCTGACCGCAATTGCCGCGATGATGATGTCGGCCACCGCCATGGCGGCGGAGCCGACGCTCGCCACGGTGTACCTGAACCCGACCTGAGGCTGCTGCGGCGCGTGGATGGACCATCTGCGCGCCAACGGCTTCCGGGTGAAGCCTGTTGCAGTCGAAGACACCGCAGCGATGCGCAAACGCCAAGGCATCCCCGAGGCGCTGGGCGGCTGCCATACCGCGGTGATCGAAGGTTATGGCATCGAGGGCCATGTGCCGGCGCGCGAAATCCGTCGCCTGCTGGCCGAACGACCCGCGGCGTCCGGACTTGCCGTGCCGGGGATGCCGCAAGGTTCGCCGGGCATGGAATCGGCCAGGCCCCAACCCTATGACGTGCTGCTCGTGGACAAGAACGGCAGTCACTCCATTTATGCCCGTTACGGGCGCTGACTCAAGGAGATAACGATGGAATCCGCATTAATGACGTCCCTGCTCGCCGTCGCACTTGCCATACCCGCTTACGCCCAGCAGAACGCCGCTGGCCATTCGGCCCACCAAGCCGCGCCTACCGCCGCAACTGCACTCAGCGACGGTGAAATCCGCAAGGTCGACCGCGACGCGCAGAAAATCACCATCCGCCACGGCCCGATCGCCAACCTCGGCATGCCGCCGATGACCATGGTGTTCCAGGTCAAGGACCCGGCGCTGCTCGACCGCTCGAAAACCGGCGACAAGGTACGTTTCTCCGCAGAAAAGGCTGGTGGCGCGTACGTCGTCACCCACATTGAAAGCGCCAAATAAGCACGCCGTTATCGTCTGCAACGGGGTATTTTGGTACCGCACCCGAACGGCCCGGTTAAGCAAGGTATCGCCCAAGTTGGGTTCGCTGTCTGCTGGAACCAGCATTAAGGAAGGAGAATCCGGCATGAAACCGTTCCTGAGTTCGAAGCACTTCTTGTTGGCTGCCGCGGCAGCTGTCTGGTGCCTTGCGGCACAAGCTCAGGAAGCACCGCCGGGGGCCGACGTGGAAAGCCTGCTGGCGCTCGCCAAACTGAACAACCCCGAGTACGGCGCGATGCGTTACGAGGCAGCAGCGGCGAGCGAGCGCATCGGTCCCGCCGCCGCACTGCCCGACCCGGTGCTGCGCACGGAACTGAGGAATGTCACCAACTACGGCGCGGGCGGGGACTTCAGCCTCCTCCCCAGCCAGGTAGGCAGCACCAAATACACGCTGATGCAGGCGCTGCCGTTCTGGGGCAAGCGCGACCTCAAGCGCGAGGCTGCCGAGGCCGAAGCCGCAGCCGCGACAGGCCGTGCTGAAGGCTCCTGGACAGAGCAGGCCGCCCGCATCAAGGCGACCTTTGCGCAATACTTTGCCGTGACACGCTTGATCGGACTGGCGCGGGAAGTCATCGACCTGATCAACCGCATCGAGGGCATCACGCAGGCGCGTTATGCGGGCGGCCTGGCGCCGCAGCAGGATGCCATCCGTGCGCAGGTCGAACGCACTGCGATGCTGAGCGAACTGATCCGGATGGAAACCGAGTATCTCAACACGCGCTCCAGCATCAATGCGTTGCTCGCGCGCCCGGCGCATGCGCCGCTGGCCAGCCCGGAACGGCTGCGGCCCGTTCCACCCCCGGCCCGGCTCGACTACGCGGCGCTGGAGCAGAGAGCGCGCGACAAGAACCCGCAGATCTTCGCCGCCGACGCTCGCATTCGCGCCGCGGAAAAAACCCGTGACCTGGCCTACCGCAACCGTTATCCGGATTTCACGCTCGGCGTTTCGCCAATACAGACCGGCAGCCGCGTCAACGAGTGGGAACTGATGCTGGAACTCAATATTCCGCTGCAACAGGAAAGCCGGCGCAGCCAGGAACGCGAGGCCGACCAGATGATCAACGCCGCCCGCTCGCGCAAAGATGCCACTGCGAACCAGCTGCTGGCCGAGCTTTCGTCGAATCTGGCGGCTCTCGATGCAGCCCGCCGCGTGGAGATGCTGACGCAAACGAGCCTGCTGCCGCAGGCGGAGCTGACTTTCCGGGCAGCACTCGCAGGCTACGAATCCGGCAAGGTGGACTTTGCCACGTTGCTCGAAGCACAACGGCAGATCCGCAGTGCAAATCAGGACATCATCAAGGCCCGCGCCGAGCAACAGGTCCGCCTGGCCGAGGTCGAAAGACTGATAGGGGAAGATTTATGAAACCGGTTCCGGGAATCATCGCCATTGTCATCTTCGCCACGGCAACCGCCGGCGCGGGATACTGGCTGGGGCTGCGCAATGCCGGCGGCGAACAGGCCGCGGCTCCGGTTGCAGCAGACGCGGCCAGCGAACGCAAGCCGCTGTATTACCGCAACCCGATGGGTCTGGCGGATACCTCACCGACGCCGAAAAAAGACGCCATGGGCATGGACTACATCCCCGTGTATGCCGGCGAAGAAGCGCCGGCCGGTTCCGGCAACCAGATCAGCATCAGCACGGAGAAAGTGCAGCGGCTCGGTGTCCGGACCGAGGCGGCGAAATTGCGAGCACTAGGCCGCGTGGTCCGCGCCGCCGGCCGCATCGAGCCCGACGAACGCCGCACCTACATCATCGCGCCCAAGTTCGAAGGTTATGTCGAGCGCCTGCACGTCAATGCCACCGGCCAGCCGGTCGGCAAGGGACAGGCGCTGTTCGAGGTCTACAGTCCCGAACTGGTTTCGGTGCAACGCGAGTACGCGATCGCCATGCAGGGCGTGCAGTCGCTGAAGGAATCCGGCAGCGAATCACGGGACGCGATGAAACAGCTGGCCGAAGCCAGTCTCACACGCCTGAAGAATTGGGACATTTCCGAAGACCAGATCAAGGGGCTGGCCGCGTCCGGTGAAACCCGGCGCACGCTGACTTTCCGGTCACCGGTCAGCGGCATCGTCACCGAGAAAAAAGCGTTGCAGGGCATGCGTTTCATGCCAGGCGAGGCGCTGTACCAGATCGCCGATCTGACCTCGATCTGGGTAATCGCCGATGTGTTCGAGCAAGACATCGGGCTGGTGAAATCCGGCACCAAAGCCAAAATCCACATCAACGCCTATCCGGACAGGACGTTCACCGGCGCCCTCACCTATGTCTATCCGACACTGACCGCGGAAACGCGCACGGTGGCGGTGCGCATCGAACTCGCCAACCCGGGCAACCTGCTCAAACCGGGGATGTTTGCCCAGGTGGAACTGCCCGTTGGCACAAAAAGTCCGGTGGTCACGGTGCCGACTTCGGCGGTAATCGACAGCGGCACGCGGCGCATCGTGCTGGTACAGGCCGGCGAAGGACGGTTCGAACCGCGCGAGGTGAAAACCGGCGCGCGCAGCGACGACCACATCGAAGTCGTCAGCGGCGTGAAGGATGGAGAACTCGTCGTGGTCGCCGCCAACTTCCTGATCGACGCCGAGAGCAATCTGAAAGCCGCACTCAGCGGCATGACGCCGGCACCCCAGGGTGCCAAAGCCGGCGGCGCCGTGCATCAGGCCGAAGCCACGGTCGACGACGTCGATGCCAAGGACGGCACAGTGATGCTGAGCCACGGCCCGGTCGCCAGTCTGAAATGGCCGGCGATGACTATGGAATTCAAGGTTGCGAACAGCGCGCTGCTGAAGGACTTGCAACCCAAGGCGCGCGTCAGCATCGACTTCGTCGAGCGGCAGCAGGGCGAATGGGTCATCACCGGCGTGAAGCCGCAGGCCGCGGGCAAAGGCGCCGGCGCGCCGGTCGCTGCCAACCCGCACGCAGGGCATTGAAGAGAACACCGTGCTCGCCGCCATCATCGACTGGTCCGGACGCAACCGTTTCCCGGTGCTGCTGGGCACGGTGTTCATCGTGCTGTGGGGCATCTTCGCTGTCATGCGCACGCCGATCGACGCCCTGCCTGACCTCTCCGACGTGCAGGTCATTGTGTATACGGAATACCCGGGCCAGGCGCCGCAGGTCGTCGAAGACCAGGTCACTTATCCGCTGACCACGGCGATGCTGTCGGTGCCGAAATCGAAAGTGGTGCGCGGCTTTTCGTTTTTCGGTGCGTCCTTCGTCTACATCATTTTCGAAGACGGCACCGACATCTACTGGGCGCGTTCGCGGGTGCTGGAATACCTCAACTTCGCCGCCGGCCGCATGCCCCGCGGCGTCACGCCGCAGCTCGGGCCGGATGCCACCGGTGTCGGCTGGGTTTATCAATACGCCCTGCTCGCCAGGGACAAGACGCTGGCCGAGCTGCGCACCATCCAGGACTGGTTCGTGCGTTACCAGCTGACCAAGGCCCATGGCGTCGCCGAGGTCGCCTCGATTGGCGGTTTTGTGCAGACCTACCAGGTGACCGTCGATCCGGTGAAATTACGCTCGTACGGTGTGCCGCTGATGAAAGTGGCACAGGTCATCCGCGACTCCAACCGCGACGTCGGCGGGCGGGTGGTGGAAATGGCTGAAACCGAATACATGGTGCGCGGCAAGGGTTACCTGCGCGGCGCCGCCGACATTGAGAACCTCGTCGTCAAGAGCGAAAACGGCACGCCGGTGCTGATCCGCGACATTGCCCGCGTCGAACTGGCACCCGACGAACGGCGCGGCCTGACCGAACTCAACGGTGAAGGCGAAGTGGTGTCAGGCATCGTGATGGCGCGTTACGGCCAGAACGCGCTGGAGGTCATCCACAACATCAAGGAAAAAATCACCGAAATCTCCAGCGGCCTGCCCGAAGGCGTGCGCATCGAGGCGGTCTACGACCGATCGGAACTCATCTACCGCGCCATCGACACCCTGAAGCGCACGCTGCTGGAGGAGTCGATCATCGTCGCGCTGGTGTGCATCGTGTTCCTGCTCCATGTGCGCAGTGCGCTGGTCGCCATCCTGATGCTGCCGGTGGGCGTGCTGATCGCCTTCATCGCCATGCGCCAGCTGGGCATGAACTCCAACCTGATGAGCCTGGGCGGCATCGCCATCGCCATCGGCGCGATGATCGACGCCGCCATCGTGATGATCGAAAACGCGCACAAGCACCTGGAGCGCTTGCCGCAGGACCACTCAAACAGCGATCGCGCCGCAGCGATGATGGCCGCCTGCCGCGAGGTCGGCCCGGCGCTGTTTTTCTCGCTGCTGATCATCACGGTGTCGTTCCTGCCGGTGTTCACGCTGGAAGCGCAGGAAGGCCGGCTGTTCGCGCCGCTGGCCTATACCAAGACCTTTGCCATGGCCGGCGCCGCGCTGCTGTCGGTGACGCTGGTGCCGGTGCTGATGCTGCTGTTCATCCGCGGCAAGATCCTGCCCGAAGCCAGAAATCCGGTGAACCGTTTTCTGATCTGGGTGTACCGGCCGGTGATCGCTGCAGTGATGCGCTGGAAAAAACTGACCATCCTCGCCGCGATCGTCGCGATGGCAGTCTCGATCTACCCGGCCTCGCGGCTGGGCTCCGAATTCATGCCGACGCTGAACGAAGGCACGCTGTTCTACATGCCGACGTCGCTGCCGGGCCTGTCGATCACCAAGGCGGCGGAACTGCTGCAAACGCAGAACCGCATCATCAAGAGCTTCCCCGAGGTGGCCTCGGTCTACGGCAAGGCCGGACGCGCCAACACGGCGACCGATCCGGCACCGACGGAAATGTTCGAAACGGTGATCAACCTCAAGCCGGAATCGGCTTGGCGCCCGGGCATGACCACCGACAAGCTGATCGCGGAACTCGACCAGGCGCTGCAGTTTCCGGGCGTGGCCAATTCATGGACGATGCCGATCAAGGCGCGTATCGACATGCTGTCCACCGGCATCCGCACGCCGATCGGCATCAAGGTGTTCGGCAAGGATCTCGCCGAGATGGAACGACTGGCCCGGGAAATTGAAATGGTGGTCAAAGCGGTGCCTGGCACCACCTCGGCGTTTGCCGAACGCATCACCGGCGGTTTTTACCTCGACATCGAACCTGACCGTGGACAGCTGGCGCGTTACGGGCTGGCCGTCGGTGACCTGCTGGATGTCATCGGCACTGCACTGGGCGGGGAGATGGTCACCACCACGGTCGAAGGCCGCGAGCGCTTCGGCGTCAGCGTGCGTTATCCGCGCGAACTGCGCGGCGATCCGCAGCAGATCGCGCGCGAGGTGCTGGTGACGACGATGGGCGGCGCGATGATTCCGCTGGGCCAGCTGGCGAAAGTCTCGATCACCAAAGGCGCGCCGGGCATCCGCACCGAAAACGCCCTGCTCTCCGCGTACATTTTCGTCGATATCCGCGGCCGCGACATCGGCGGCTACGTCGCCGATGCGCGCAGGGCCGTCAACGAGCAGGTCAAATTCGCGCCGGGTTATTACGCGACCTGGAGCGGCCAGTTCGAATACATGGAACGTGCGATCCGGAAAATGAAGGTGGTGATCCCGGTCACCCTGCTCAGCATTTTCCTGCTGCTGTACCTCAATTTCCGGCGTCTCACAGAAACGCTGATCGTGATGCTGTCGGTGCCCTTCGCGCTGGTCGGCGGCGTCTGGCTGATGTGGCTGCTCGGCTACAACCTGTCGGTGGCCGTCGCCGTCGGCTTCATCGCGCTGGCCGGCGTCGCTGCGGAAACCGGCGTGGTGATGCTGATTTACCTCGACCACGCCTGGCAAGCCGCGCAGACACGCTGCCGCGAAGCCGGACGTACGCCGGGCGCTGCCGATCTGTATGCGGCAGTCATGGAGGGCGCGGTGGAACGGGTGCGGCCGAAGATGATGACCGTCGTCGCCATCATGGCCGGCCTGCTGCCGATCATGTGGGGCAGCGGCACCGGCTCGGAAGTGATGAGCCGCATTGCGGCGCCGATGGTCGGCGGCATGATTTCTTCAACAATACTGACGCTCGCGGTGATCCCGGCGATCTATGGACTGGTCAAACAGTGGCGTCTTGGGCGGGGTGGCGAGGCTGCTTGACCTTTATTTGCTGGGACGCACGTCCAACCCGTGAAATAATGATCATGCCGGGCCACTGGCGCCCGGCGCCGAATCCGGACCAGCCAAGAACGGGAACGCAGCACCGCGGCCCGCTGCAGCGGCACCATCCCTCCTTGAATGCGAAACGCATGCCATGAACAACCACACCCCCCACGATCACGCCGTAAACGTGCTGCAGGTGCGGCGCCTCGGCATCGACACTTATCACGAGCCGGTTGTTTTCATGCGCAGCGACTGCCCGATCTGCCGGTCGGAAGGTTTCGAAGCGCATTCGCGCGTGCTGGTCAGCCTGCGCGGGAAAAACATCATCGCCACGCTCAATATCGTGACCGGAGATCTGCTGCAGAATGACGAAATCGGCCTGTCCGAGATCGCCTGGAAGCTGCTCGCCGCGGCTCCGGATGACGACGTTACCTTGTCGCACGCCGAACCCCTGGAGTCCCTGAGCAGCGTGCGCGCGAAGGTTTACGGCCAGCGGCTGAGCCAACCGGCCATGCATGCCATCGTCCAGGACATCGCCGACCGAAAATACTCCGACATCCATCTGTCGGCGTTCATCACCGCCTGCGCGGGAGACCGCCTCGATGTCACGGAAACCGCGGCGCTCACCCGCGCGATGATCGCCGTCGGCGAGCACCTGTCGTGGGACCGCTCACCGATCGTCGACAAACACTCTGTGGGTGGCCTGCCGGGCAACCGCACCACGCCGCTGGTGGTGCCGATCGTTGTGGCCGCCGGACTGACCATGCCCAAGACCTCGTCGCGGGCCATTACATCACCTGCCGGCACGGCGGACACGATGGAAATGCTGGCGCCGGTCGCACTTGACGTAAAGGCGATGCGTCGCGTCGTCGAACGTACCGGCGGATGCATCGTCTGGGGTGGTGCCGCACAACTCAGCCCCGCCGATGACATCCTGATCCGCGTCGAACGCCCGCTCGACCTCGACAGCGAGGGCCAGATGATCGCCTCTATCCTGTCGAAAAAAGTGGCCGCCGGCTCCACCCACGTCGTCATCGACCTCCCCGTCGGCCCCACCGCCAAGGTCCGCAGCACCGCAGCCGCACACGCGCTCGGCACCGACATGGTCAAGGTGGGTCAGGCCATCGGCCTGCATGTCGACGTGATGCAGACCGACGGCAGCCAACCGGTCGGCCGCGGCGTCGGACCGGCGCTCGAAGCGCGGGACGTGCTCGCCGTGCTGCGTCGCGAAGCGGACGCACCGCAGGATTTGCGCGAGCGCGCGGTTGTGCTCGCCGGGCGGATTTTCGAGATGGCCGGACACACCCCACCGGGCAGCGGTGCGGCCCTGGCCAGAGCCCTGCTCGATGACGGGCGCGCATGGCACAAGTTCCAGGCCATTTGCGATGCGCAGGGCGGCATGCGCGAACCACCGCAGGCCGCGCATACGCATGTCATGACCGCGCCCTCGGCCGGGCGCGTGGTCAGCATCGACAACAGGCGCCTCGGCCGTGCCGCAAAGCTCGCCGGTGCGCCGCAGTCGCCAGCGGCAGGCCTGTCTCTGCATACGCCCCTGGGCACCCGGGTGGAACGCGACCAACCGCTGTTCACGATGCATGCGGAGACACCGGGCGAACTCGCCTATGCGCTCGCTTATCTGCACGGCCAGCCGCCGATCGTCGAAATCGCCAACGGGCAATAGACCGGACCATGAATGCGGCCATCTTTGCCCTGCCGGGGAATGAAACCCTGGCTGCAGCGCTCGCCGACCGCCTGCAGCTCGAGCCGGGGGCAATGACCCTGCGCAGTTTCCCGGACGGCGAAACCTATCTGCGCTTCGACACGCCGGTATCAGGCCGGCCGGTGCTGCTCGTCTGCAGCCTGCACGATCCAGACCGCAAAGCCCTCGGGCTGCTGTTCGCCGCGGCCACCGCGCGCGAACTGGGCGCGACGGCAGTCGGGCTGGTGGCGCCCTATCTCGGCTACATGCGCCAGGATCATCGCTTCCGCGACGGCGAGGCCATCACGTCGGCCATCTTTGCGCAACTGTTGTCCCGCCATATCGACTGGCTCGTCACCAGCGATCCCCACCTGCACCGCTGGAAATCCCTCGACGAAATTTATGCCGTGCCCAGTACGGTCGTCCCCGCTGCACCGCTGCTCGCCGCGTGGATACGCCGGCACGTCGACTCGCCGGTACTGATCGGACCGGATGCCGAGAGTGAACAATGGGTGTCGGCCGTGGCGCATATTGCCGGTGCGCCGCATGTCATACTTCAGAAAGTGCGTCGCGGCGACCGCGATGTTATCGTCCGCAATTCCGATCCGCAATTACTGCGCAACCGCACACCCGTACTGGTCGACGACATCATCTCCACGGCAAGCACGATGATTGCAGCGATACAACAGCTGTCGGTCCACGGCCTGCGACCGCCGGTCTGCCTGGGCGTACACGCCGTATTCGCCGGGGACGCCCACGCCGAACTACTGGCCGCGGGCGCAGCACAGATCGTCACGACCAACACCATTCCGCACGCATCGAACGGCATCGACATCAACGATGCCATCGCAAATGCGGTAGCAGCATTTTTGTCAGAAAAGTCATGACACGGGCACTACCCGGAGGGTTAATCATCGCGCTCTGGCTTCCGGCCAGCGCCTGGGCTCTCCAGCCGCTGATCACCGACGATACCGGGACGCAGGGTGCCGGCGGAAACCAGGTCGAATTGAGCTATAACCGATTCGTTGAAAGGGAGCCGGGAACGAAGGCGGTGACCGTCTCCCTCCCGCTCGTCTATACCCGCGGCCTGACCGAAGCGGTTGACATCTACCTCGGCGGGTCCTATGTGCAGTTTCGTCCGCCCGCATCGGACAGTACAGGATCCGATGCCGGCAATCTGGTGGCAGGACTGAAATGGCGCTTTTTTGAAAGCGAAACCGGCGATCTGAGTCTCGCTTTCAAACCCGAGATCCGGTTTCCGGTGTCCAGCCGCGCGGAAGATCGCGGACTGGGCAGCGGCAAACTCAACGGCGGCGCTGCACTGCTGCTGACGCAGGAGACCGGGTTTTGCGCAATCCATGCCAATCTGGCGGTCAGCAGCCAGCATTTCACGCTGCCCGAAAATCAGATGATCCACCGCAGCACACTGTGGCGGCTGTCCGTTGCACCGGTTTGGGATGTCAGCGAAAAATGGAAGATCGTCGTGGACACTGGCCTGGTCACGAATCCGCACCGGGTGGAGAAAGCCCGTATGGGCTATCTCGAACTGGGTGCCATCTATGCGCCCGGCAAGGATCTGGATCTTGCCGCCGGCATCGTCCGCGACTTGGATCACGAGGGGCACGATGTACTGCTGCTGACACTGGGCATCACGTGGCGATTCCGCTGACGCGGTGTGGCTGCTCCCACGCGTTCAGCACATGCCATCCGCCGGTCCCGCAGCGCGGCATCGCACGTCTGCCCCTGCACTGAACCCCACCGGCTGTTCAGTCGTTGGAAGCGCCGAATCTTATGTGGTACTGTAGGGCCCGCGTCACGCCCGCTGCACAGTCGGCGAGCTGACGAGCGCAGCACCCCCGCCCATTCCCCATGCTTGAAGCCCACGACATCGAGATCACCCGCGGCGATCGCCGGCTGTTCGGCAACCTCAGTCTCGCGCTGCAACCCGGCACGCTGTTGCTGGTCACGGGTTCCAACGGCAGTGGCAAGACCAGCCTGCTGCGTGCGCTTTGCGGATTGCTGGTGCCAAGTGCGGGTGCAATACGCTGGCACGGCGAGAACATCCGCAACCTGCGCGAGGAATACTGGCGCCATCTCGTCTACATCGGACACACCAACGCGCTGAAGGATGAACTCACCGCGACGGAAAATCTCGGCGTGCTCTGCGCATTGTCCGGCGTGCACCCCAGCGCCGAGCAGCAACGCCAAGCGCTGGCACGGTTCGGGCTCGCCGGTCGTGAACGCCTGCCGGCGAAAGCGCTGTCGCAGGGCCAGCGGCGACGCACGGCACTGGCGCGGTTGTCGCTTTGCAGTACCTTGCCGTTGTGGATACTGGATGAACCGTTTGCCGCACTGGACAGCGCCGCAGTGAGCCACATGCAAGCGGTCGTCGGCAGGCATTTGGCCGATGGCGGCATGGTGGTCATCACGACCCACCAGGAAGTGCCGATTCCCGCCCCGACAATGACGGAACTGAACCTCGATCAGGGATATCGCTGATGGTCGCTCTGCTCCGTGCAGTCATCCGCCGCGATCTGCTGCTCGCCTGGCGCCGTCGCGCCGACATCGCAACGGTGGTGCTGTTTTTTGTGATCGTCGTCAGCCTGTTCCCGCTCGGCGTCGGCCCGGAACCCAATCTGCTGCGCACGATTGCGCCGGGCATCATCTGGGTCGCAGCGCTGCTGGCCTGCATGCTGTCGCTGCAGCAGATGTTCGCTTCCGACCACAGCGACGGCGCACTCGACCAGATGCTGCTCGCGGCAGCGCCGCTGGGCATGATCGTGATTGCCCGCGCCTTCGCGCACTGGCTGATTTCCGGCCTGCCGCTGGTCATCCTGTCGCCCGTGCTCGCGATACAATTCGATTTGGCGCCAGAACTTTCACCGGTGCTCACGCTCTCATTGTTGCTCGGCACGCCGATCTTGACCCTGACCGGCGCCATCGGTGCGGCGCTGACGCTGGGCTTGCGGGGCGGTGGCATGCTGCTGGCGCTGTTGGTTCTGCCACTGTATGTGCCGGTGTTGATCCTGGGGGCAGGTGCAGTGGATGCCGCCTCGGCAGGCCTGGGCGCGGATGCGCACCTGCTGCTGTTGGCGGCGCAACTGGTGGTCACCGCCACCTTTGCGCCGTGGGCCATTGCGGCGGCGCTGCGCATATCCGCGGAATGAAGCTGCCGCGAATCGCCGGAATGCGCTACAATGAATATTTTAAGTAATTGATTTTAAATACTTTTTTGTGGAATCTCGGGGGCAGCAGTCTTGAATCAGCCGGTATTGTTGGCGGGTGGCATCAACGTATTCAAATACGCGGCACCCCAGACCTTCTATCCGCTCGCGGGAAAGATGATTCCGTGGTTCGGCTGGATCGCCGCCGCATTTTGTGCCGCCGGGCTTTATGTCGGATTTTTTGTGGCACCGACGGATCATCAGCAGGGCGAGTCCTACCGCATCATTTTCATCCATGTCCCTGCGGCGTGGATGTCGATGTTCATCTACGTGGTGATGGCGTTCTGGGCCGGCGTCGGCCTGATTTTCAACACCCGCCTGTCGCACATGATGGTCTCCGCACTGGTGCCCACCGGGGCAATGTTCACTTTCGTTGCGCTGTGGACGGGCGCGCTGTGGGGCAAACCGACCTGGGGCACCTGGTGGGCATGGGATGCGCGAATGACTTCCGAACTGATTCTGCTGTTCCTGTATTTCGGCTTCATGGCCCTGCAGGCCGGCATCGACGATGCGCGCCGCGCCGATCGCGCCGGTGCCGTGCTTGCGCTGGTGGGTGTGGTCAACATCCCCATCATCTATTTCTCGGTGAAATGGTGGAACACGCTGCATCAAGGGGCTTCGGTCAGCCTGACCAGCGCACCGACGATGGCCACCACCATGCTCACCGGCATGCTGCTGATGGCGCTTGCCGCATGGATGTACACCATCGCAGCGGCCCTGCATCGGGTACGCTCGATCATCCTCGAGCGCGAACACGGCGCGACCTGGATCAATGAATACGCGGAGACAAAAGCATGAACTGGGGCAGCTGGGACAATTTCTGGATGATGGGCGGCTACGGCCTTTATGTCTGGGGCTCGTATGCAGTCACCCTCGCGCTGATCGTCGCCGAGATCGCACTGCTGCGCATGCGCCGGCGTGAAGCCCTCGACACCCTGCGCCAGCATAATGGAGCGCAAGCCTGATGAAACCCCGCCATAAACGATTCGTCATGGTCGCCGCCGGCATCGCCGCGCTGGGCATCGCAGCGGCACTGGTCTTGTCCGCATTCGAGAAGAACCTGGTGTTTTTCTACACGCCCTCACAGGTGGTCGCCAATGAAGCGCCACAGGGCCGGTCCTTCCGCATCGGCGGCCTGGTGGCGCCGGGCAGCGTGCAACGCCAGGCTGACGGCATCACCGTGCGCTTCGTCGTCACGGATACCGCCCAGAGCATGCCGGTCGCCTACCGCGGCCCGCTGCCCGACCTCTTCCGTGAAGGCAAGGGCGTCGTGGCCCAGGGCAAACTCGGAGCGGATGGTGTGTTCAGCGCCAGTGAAGTGCTGGCAAAGCACGACGAGAACTACATGCCGCCTGAAGCTGCGGAAGCGGTCGCCAAAGCACACTCGGGCAATCCAACGGGTTCAACAACCGTCGTCGTTCCCGCGCCGGCAACAGGGGGCCGCTGATGATTCCGGAACTCGGCCAGATCGCCCTGATGCTCGCGCTCTGCCTCGCCCTGGCACAGGGCATCCTGCCGCTCGCCGGTGCCGCCAACGGCAACACCAGCTGGATCGCGCTGGCACGTCCTCTGGCGCGCAGCCAGTTCCTGTGCGTGGCGCTGGCCTTCGTCTTCCTCGGCTATTCCTTCATCGTCAATGATTTCTCGGTACTCAACGTCGCCACCAATTCCAACTCCAAGCTGCCGCTGCAGTACCGGATCGCGGCCACTTGGGGCAGCCACGAGGGTTCACTACTGCTGTGGACGCTGATGCTGACCGGATGGGGTGTCGCGGTGTCGATATTCAGCCGCCGCCTGCCGGACGACATGGTCGCGCGCGTGCTCGGCGTGATGGGGCTGATCGGCGTCGGCTTCCTTGCCTTTATGCTGTTTACCTCCAATCCCTTCGACCGGCTGCTGCCGGCCGCCGTTGACGGCCGCGACCTCAATCCGCTGCTGCAGGATGCCGGCATGGTGATTCATCCGCCGATGCTCTACATGGGCTATGTCGGCTTTTCGGTCGCGTTTGCCTTTGCCGTTGCCGCACTGCTGTCCGGCCGCCTCGATGCCGCGTGGGCGCGCTGGTCGCGTCCGTGGACCACGGTCGCCTGGCTGTTCCTGACCATCGGCATTGCGCTGGGCAGTTTCTGGGCCTATTACGAGCTGGGCTGGGGCGGCTGGTGGTTCTGGGATCCGGTCGAGAACGCATCGTTCATGCCCTGGCTCGTCGGCACCGCGCTGATTCATTCGCTCGCGATCACCGAAAAACGCGGCGCGTTCCGCAGCTGGACCGTACTGCTCGCGATCAGCACCTTTTCGCTGAGCCTGCTCGGCACCTTCCTGGTGCGCTCCGGCGTACTGACTTCGGTACATGCCTTTGCCACCGATCCCAAGCGCGGGGTGTTCATCCTCGCTTTCCTGGTGCTGGTCGTCGGCGCGTCGCTGACGTTGTTCGCCTGGCGCGCCCCGCGCATCGGCCTCGGCGGTCAATTCGACCTAGTGTCGCGGGAAACCGCGTTGCTCACCAATAACGTGCTGATGGCCGCAACCTGTGCCGCGGTGATGCTGGGCACGCTCTATCCGCTGGCGCTGGATGCACTGGGCCTGGGCAAGATTTCGGTGGGCCCCCCCTATTTCGAAACGGTGTTCGTGCCGCTGATCGCACCGGCAATATTCCTGATGGGCATCGGCCCGCTGTTGCGGTGGAAATCCGCCCCCCTGCCCGAGCTCGCCCTGCGTCTGCGCTGGGCTGCAGCGGCCAGCGTGCTGGGCGCCCTGATCGTGCCGTTCATGATGGGTCGCTGGTCGTGGCTGACCAGCTTTGGCCTGCTGCTCGCCGCGTGGGTCATTTCGACTGCAGCCTTCGGCGTCTGGCAGCGCCTCAAGGACGATGGCACCGGCTCCGGACTGCTGCAGCGCCTGCGCCGGCCCACGCTGAGTTTTTACGGCATGCAGACGGCCCACCTCGGCATCGCGGTGTTCATCATCGGCGTGACCCTGGTCAATGGTTACCAAAGCGAAGCCGACGTCAGGATGGCGCCCAACGAATACACCAAGCTGGCCGGCCATGAATTCCGCTTCACCGGTACGCAGGACATCCGGGGGCCGAACTACGTCGCGGCACGCGGCACGATCGAAGTGAGTCGCGACGGCCGGGCGGTGGCGACGCTGCATCCGGAGAAGCGCATTTACACCGCGCAGAACATGCCGATGACCGAGGCCGCGATCAACCGCGGCATCACCCGCGACCTGTATGTGGCCATGGGCGAAGAACTTGCGCCGGGCACATGGATCGTGCGCATCTGGCACAAGCCCTTCGTCAACTGGATCTGGATCGGCTGCGTGATCATGGCGCTGGGCGGGCTGATGGCCGCCAGCGACCGGCGCTACCGCGTGGGGAAGGCGCAATGACCGCCGAAAACGCAGCTGACGCTCCGACCAGATCAAAGTGGCGATTCCTGCTGCCACTGGCCGCCTTTCTGGTGCTGGCGGTGCTGCTCTTCGTCGGCCTTGGTCTGAATCCGCGCGAAGTACCCTCGCCACTGGTCGGCAAGAGCGCGCCGCATTTCGAGTTGCCGCAGCTGCACCGTCCCGATCAGCGCTTCAGCGAGCAGGACATGCGCGGCAAGGTATGGCTGCTCAATGTCTGGGCCTCATGGTGCGCGTCCTGCCGCGATGAACATCCGGTGCTGGTGGAACTGGCAAAGTCTGGCGTGATGCCTATCATCGGGCTCAATTACAAGGACAAGCGTGAAGACGGCATCGCCTGGCTCGCGCGTTTCGGCGATCCCTACGTGCTCTCCGCTTTCGACGAAAAAGGCAAAGTCGGCATCGACTACGGCGTTTACGGCGTCCCCGAAACCTACGTCATCGACAAGGCGGGCGTAATCCGCTACAAGCGCATCGGCATCGTGACGCCGCAAATCGTCAGTCAGAAAATCCTGCCCCTGGTCCGCGAGCTGAATCGTGAAAAGTAAACTATTGACGGCTTTATTGCTGCTTGCCGTGGCACTGCCGGCAAGTGCCGGCGAGGCCGCACCGACGGCTGCTGATGTCGCGCTGGAAAAACGCGTGATGGCGATCTCGGAAGAGCTGCGCTGCCTGGTCTGCCAGAACCAGACCATTGCCGACTCGAATGCCGGCCTTGCCGTCGACCTCAGGAACGAAGTCCGCGAAAAACTGGCCGCAGGCATGAGCGAGCGCGAAATCATCGACTTCATGGTCGCGCGTTACGGCGATTTCGTGCTGTACCGGCCGCCGGTCAAGATCACCACGGTGCTGCTGTGGTTCGGTCCGGCGCTGCTGCTTGCCCTCGGCCTGTGGTTGTTCCTGCGCACGGTGCTGCGCCGTCGCGCCAGCGCCATGGCACCGCTCAGTTCGACCGAGCACGCCCGGGCTGCCGCGCTGCTCAAAAACACGGAAGGCGACCGCTGATGACCACGTTTGTGCTGCTGGCGGCCGCGCTCATCGCGATCGCACTGTTTTTCGTGCTGTTGCCGCTGCTGCGGCAACGTTCCAATGCAACGAATATTTCTTCGGACCGGGTCAACATCAACATCTACCGCGACCAGTTGCGCGAGCTCGATGAGGACCTCGCCGCCGGCACCATCGACCAGGCGCGGCATGCCGAAGCCCGCAG
>RPOR01000043.1 GCA_003820645.1 Betaproteobacteria bacterium | reverse complement strand
TACGGCTGCTGTTCCGGCGGGATGTCTTCGAGCTGGAAGCTGGCGACGACCGCGGGATGTTTCTCGTCGGTAATGTCGACCATCCAGAGAAACGCCGAGTTGTGCGGCGGGCAGTCCGGCAGGCGCACCACGTCCTCGTCGGACACCACCAGGAAATCGCGGTTTTTGATCTTGAACGGGATGCGCAGCGCGGTGTGGGTCGGCCACGGAAACGGCGGACTCCAGTCGAGTCCCGACACGAACTTCGGCTGTGCCATATCGTCGATGTCGAGGATGACGAAACCGCCGTGCCAGTAACTGGTGTAGAGCCGGTTGCCGTAACGCAGCGGGTGGTGGCATTTGTGCGCGGCGCCGCGCCAGGCCGGCTGTTCACCACCAGCGAGATGCTGCCCCGGCATCCACCAGCGCCCGACTTCCTGCGGCTTCGCCGGATCCTTCAGGTCGAGGATCATCACGATGTTGCCGAGATAGCCATCCATCGTCGGCGAGATGTAGGCGTAACGGCCATCGAAATCGAAACGGTGCACGCCGCGGGCGTATTCGACACCCGGTTGGTCATCGGTCTGCCACAGCGTGATCAGCTTCGGCTTGGCCGGGTTGGACACGTCGTAGATGCCGAGGCCGCCGTGGAAATCGTCGGGCGGCGTCTCGCCGCGTGCATTTTTCGCCGACAGCACCTCGCGGTTGGTGAGCATGATGTCGCCGGACACCCGCACCTTGTGCGAATGCGTACCTTTCGGCATGTTGATCTCCGACAGCAGTTTGGGATGCTTGGGATCCTTGACGTCGAAAATCAGCGTACCGTGCGGGTTGCGCATGTTGCCGACGTAGGCGATGTTGCGCTCGACCACCACCTGCCCGCCGCCGGCGCAGTCGGTCCACGACAGCGGCTGCATGCCGGCACTGCAGTTGTGCTGATGGCCATCACCGCCAGCGGAGCGGATGTCGACGTAGGCGACTTCACGGATACCCTTGGATTTGCTCATGTTTGGGTCTTCTTCCTGTGTAATCACTGAAGCTTGATATTGGCGGCCTTGATGACCTTGCCCCACTTTTCATGCTCGCTGCGGATGAAGCGTGCGAACTCCTCCGGTCTGTCGCCGACCGGCACCGTCGCCATGCTCAACAAACGATCCTTGACCTCCGGATTCCCCAGCGCCTTGACGAGTTCCCGATTGAGCCGGTCCACGATAGCCTTGCTCGTTTTTGCCGGAGCAAGCCAGCCGAACCAGCCGATGACCTCGAAGCCGGGGTAACCCGACTCCGCGACAGTGGGCAATTCCGGTGCCACCGGGGAGCGTTTGGCGCTGCTGATCGCCAGCGCGCGCACCTTGCCCGCCTTGACCTGCGGCGTCGCTGCCAGCGCAATGCTGAACAGGGCCTGCGTCTGCCCGGCGATCGTTTCCTGCAACGCCGGGGCGCCGCCCTTGTACGGAACATGCACGAACTGCGTGCCGGAAGTCATACGAAACAGCTCCAGCGCAAGGTGACCGGAGGTGCCGTTGCCGGCCGACGCAAACGCAAAACCGCCCTGTTTCGCCTTGATCACCGACACCAGTTCCTGCACCGACTTCGCCGCCACCGACGGATGGACCACGAGGATGTTAGGGACGGTGATGCCCAGGGTGATCGGCGCGAAATCCTTGATCGGGTCGTACGGCACGCTGGGGTAGAGGCTGGGGTTGATCGCCACGCCCGCGGCAACCAGCACGAAGGTGTAGCCGTCGGGAACGGCACGCGCCGCCATGTCGTAGGCAATGCCGCCGTTGGCGCCAGGCCGGTTGTCGATGACGACCGTTTGCCCCAACGCCGTATTGAGATGCGGCCCGACCAGGCGCGCCAGCGTATCTGCAGGTCCTCCCGGCGGAACGGCAACGATCATGCGCACGGGCCTGGTTGGATAACCCTGCGCCTGCACCACGCCGCTCAGCACCAACAGACCGCATATTGCAACAATGATTTTTTTCATGGTGATCTCCTCGTGATGTGTTTACGACGCCATGCGAACCGTCAGGCTGCCAGCGCGCGGTTCTCCGGTACATTCATGAATGACTCCATGGCATGCCAGAATTTGTGGCGGTTGATGCCCAGCGTCGCCGCATGCGCCAGTCCCGACACGAACACAAACTGCTTGTCCTTGCTCGGCAGCTTGCCGAAAAAGTTCAGCAGATCCGGCTCGGCTGCAATCCCGTCATATTCGCCGCGGATGATGCACACCGGGCAGGTAATTTTCAGCGGATCGATCACCGGCAGGTGTGCGCACATGTCGAGATAGGTGCCGGTCGGCACCGAATCACCCAGCGGCAATTCGGCGTCCGCCAGGGCATCGGCCGCAATCATTTCCGAAGTGCCCGGCTTGTCGCGGGTGAACATGCTGTGGATGAACGCGCGGTCAACCTTGCGTCGCGGGCTGGCGCGATACTCCTCGACCTTCTCGCGGCGCTTGGCCAGCGTCGGCGAACCCTCACCGGTGTAGACCAGCGCCGACACCATCAGCCGCCTGACCCGGCCTGGATTCTGCTGCGCGTACAGCGCGGCGCGTAATGCGCCGGAAGAACCGCCGTACATGAACACGCTGTCCTGGCCGGTCTCGCGGCGGACGATTTCCATTGCCGCCGCAAGATCCTGCGCGCCGGAGGCGATGCCGGAATGGCTGTCGGTACGGTCGGAGCGGCCGTAACCTTCGTGATCCATGGTCCACACGTCGTAACCGAGTGCGGCGAAATGGTTCATCAGCGAATAGTCGCTGCGGCCGGGCACGCTGAGGTCGAAACTGTTGCGCCCCGAGGCTGACGAACCGTGCACCAGAAACAGCACCGGTGCGCCCTTGCCGGTGCTCGCAGCGCGCTTGCGATAAACGTACAGCTTGACCTTGCCTTTGTGCGCCCAGTATTCAGCGCTTTTGATTTCCGACATGCCCTGCTCCAGTGGATTTAGCGAGCGGCGATTATCGCACCGCCGGCACACCCTTCACAGCGCAGTCCGAATGCTGGTCGCCGTGTAAAATCAGCGCATCCTTATCCACGGAGCGTGCCATGGCTGCAAGCACCTCGAAAGTCATCAGCCTCACCGAACTCGCCGCGCGCATCCCCGACGGCGCCGCACTGGGCCTCGGCGGCGTGTTCCTGCATCGCGGACCTTTTGCGCTGGTGCGCGAACTGGCACGCCAGCACCGCAGAAACCTGGAAATCATCAAGCCTTCCCCGGGATACGACCTCGACCTGCTGTGCCGCGCCGGCGCAGTGGCCAGGGTCCGCGCCGGCATCGTGGCCATGGAGGGCAATTTCGGTCTGGCGCGATGGTACCGGAAAGCGATCGAGCGCAAGGAAGCCCGCCTCGAAGAACACGCCTGAATGACGCTGGTCGCGGGGCTGCGTGCAGCCTCCTACGGAATTCCCTTCCAGCCGGTCGCCGGTGTGCACGGCAGCGAACTGATACGCGTCAACAACTGGCAGCTGATGCGCGACCCCTATGGGTCGGGACAGGAGGTCTATGTGATTCCGGCGATACGTCCGGATGTCGCAGTCATCCACGCCGCCGAAGTCGATGAGGACGGCAATGCCCGCGTTTACGGCTCGCCGTTCTGGGATCATCCGCTGACCCGCGCCGCCGGGCGCGTGCTGGTCACCGCCGAAAAACTGGTGGCCACCGATCGGCTGCGTGAGCAGCCGGAACTGACGCTGGTGCCGGGTTTCATGGTCGAGGCCGTGGCCATTGTGCCCGATGGCGCCTGGCCCGGATCCATGCACCCGTACTACGAGATCGATTATCCGGCGGTCGAGCGCTACATGGAAGATGCGCCGGGCGTGCTTGAACGCCATCTCGCCGAAGCACCCGAGACCGCGCGCAATACGGCAGCGACCGGCCGCTGAGTGGATTGCGCTGCATGCCCGTCGTCCGCAGCTTTGCACCCGTCGCCGATGCGCAAGCCCGGGTGCTGATCCTCGGCAGCATGCCCGGCGTCGAATCGCTGCGCGCCGCGCAGTATTACGCCCATCCCCGCAACGCCTTCTGGCGCATCATGGGCGATCTCGTCGGTGCGTCACCGGATCTGCCTTATGCAGCACGCACGCGAAAACTGCGGCTAGCCGGCATCGCACTGTGGGATGTGCTCGCGGCCTGCGTGCGCGAGGGCAGCCTCGATGCGGCGATCGACGAACAATCGATCATCGCCAACGACCTGGTGTCATTCCTGGTCCGGCATCACCGCATCACGCATGTATATTTCAACGGCGCCACTGCCGAACGCTGCTTCCGTTTGCATGTGCAGCCGGCGCTGGAAGCCGAAGTGCTGAAAACGCAGCGGCTGCCGTCGACCAGCCCGGCGCATGCCGCACGTTCCTACGTCGAAAAACTGCGGGCTTGGCGAGCCATCCTCAAACCGCTCGCCACGCCTGCAACTCACGCCGCCCACTTGCGGCGATCAGTAAAATAATAAATAAAAACAATAACTTAATATGAGCGCCCTGCTCCTCGCCGTACTCAGCGCGCTGTGCTTCGGCGCCGGCATGGTCACTTCTCGCGTCGGGCTGCGCCACCTCGATGCGCGCTCCGGCGCTGCGGTCAGCATTCCGACGGCAACCATACTGTTTGTCATCGCGGCACCTTTCACCATCGAACTGTCGGCCTTCAACTTCGTTGCAGCCCTGGTGTTCGCCGTCGTGGGCCTGTTCTATCCCGCGCTGGTGACACTGCTGACGTTCCGTTCCAACGAAGAACTGGGGCCGACGGTCACCAGCGCAATCTCGGGCACCGCGCCGCTGTTCGCAATGCTCGCCGCAGCGCTGTTGCTCGGGGAACGCGTACCGCCGCAGGCAGCAATCGCTGGACTCGGCGTCGCTTCCGGCGTTGCGCTGCTGTCATGGCGTCCCGGATCGCTGCGCGCCGGAGTCCACGGCCGCGCGCTGATCTGGCCGGTCGCCGGCGCCGTGGTGCGCGGCGTCGCCCAAGCTGGCGCCAAGGCGGGATTGCTGCTGTGGGGCAACCCGTTTGCCGCCAGCGTCATCGGTTATCTGGTGTCGTCCACCGCAGTGATCGGCGCGGAACGCCTGCGCAGCGGCGGACGCAAGACGGTCACCCGCCAGGGTCTGCTGTGGTTCACCGCGACCGGCGTGGTCAACGGCGGCGCGATGGTGCTGATGTATTCGGCATTGGCGCGGGCCCCGGTATCGACGGTGGCGCCGGTGATTGCCGCCTACCCGCTGGTTACCGCGATCGCCAGCGCGCTGTTCCTGCGTGGTGAAAAAATCAGTGCGCAGATCATCCTCGGCACCATTATCACCGTCGCCGCGATCGCTTATCTCGCCGCCTTCCGCTCAAACTGAGCCGCCGCGCCCGATATACTGCCATCATGGACTGGACGCCCTTCTCCTTCATCGTCGTCAACCTCGCCCGGCAGATCCGCGCCGGAGAAATCACCTTCAGCGGTGTCAACTCGACGCTGCCCATGCTCGCGTGCCTGCTCGCCAAACAGGCCTATGATTTCGATTTCACTTACATCAATGTTGCCGGCGGCGTCGAACCGCAGCCGGTGACCGTGCCGCTGTCGAGCAGCGATCCCGCCATCGTCCACGGCTCGCCCGCCATTTTCGCCAACCAGGATTTCTACGACCTGTGTGCCCGCGGCGGCCTCGACCTGGTCTATCTGGGTTGCGCCCAGATCGACGCCGAGGGCCGCACCAACGTGTCGGCGATCGGCTCTTGGGAGAACCCGCGGGTACGGCTGCCGGGCGGCGGCGGCGCGGCCGTCATGCTGCCGACCGCAAAACGGGTCGTGACCTGGCGCACCGACCACTCCCCGCGGGCACTGGTCGAAAAACTCGACTTCGTGACCGCCGTCGGCCACATGACTGCGCTGATTACACCGCTGGCAGTGTTCATACGCGAACCGGTGCCGGGTTCGCGATTCCGGCTGGAGTCGTACCACCCGGCAACGACGATCGGTCACATCACGTCCCATACCGGCTTCCGGTTCGATGCCACACACGCGCAGCCGGCAATCCCGATGACCGCGCACGAGCACACTGCGCTGGTCGCGCTCGATGCCGGAGCAAAATTCTCTGCCGCGGTGAACGGCTGACGGAGACGTCGCAGCCACCGTGATAGCATAGCGCCTGCACTGCACCGCGGAATTCTTCGCGCACCGCAGCAGGTTTTACACGTCATCCAGTCCACATGCTCCCGTTACAAGGCATACGCGTCGTTGAATTCTGTCAGGTGCTGGCCGGCCCGTTTGCGGGCTGCCTGCTGGCCGACATGGGCGCCGATGTCATCAAGGTCGAGTCGCCGGAAGGCGACCTGATGCGTCAGTGGCCGCCCATTCTCGACGGTTACAGCCAGTATTTCGCATCGGTCAACCGCAACAAGCGCTCGGTGGTGCTCGATCTGAAACAGCACGCAGACCAGGCGGTTGCGTGCCGGCTGGTGCGCTCGGCGGACATCGTGCTCGAGAATTTCCGCCCCGGCGTGATGGCCAGATTCGGCCTCGATTACGCCACGCTGTCCGGGGATCACCCGGCGCTCGTCTATTGTTCGGTGTCGGCTTTCGGCCAGACCGGACCGCGCGCGACCGAGGGCGGCTTCGACATGACGGTGCAGGCGATGAGCGGCGTGATGAGCGTGACCGGCGAGCGCGACGGGCGCCCCGTCAAATGCGGCATCCCGATCGCCGATTTCTCCGCGGGCCTCTACGCCGCATTCAGCGTCACCGCCGCCCTGCACAAGGCCCGCACCACCGGGCAAGGCGATCATGTAGACGTGTCGATGCTCGGCAGCATGCTCGGCATCGCCAACCTGCAGACCAGTGAACTGTTCGGCACCGGCCGCGATCCGGTGCGCCTGGGCTCCGCGCATCCGCTGAACGCGCCCTACGCGGCATTCTGCTGCCGCGACGGGTATTTCGCGCTGGCGGCCGGCACCAACAAGCTGTGGGAAGCAGCCTGCGAGACCATCGGGCGCAGCGATCTGACCCACGATCCGCGCTTCGCCACGCCGACATTGCGCGCACAGCACCAGGACGCCCTGCGCGAACTGCTGGAAGTCGAGTTCATCAAATACGACGCCGGCGACCTGCTCTCCCGCATGAACGCGCGCGGCGTGCCGTGTGCGCCGCTGTATTCCTACTCGCAAGTGCTCGCCGACCCCCAGGTCAAGCACATGGGCTGGGTTGAAGACATCATGCTGCCCAACGACACCCCCACCAAAACCGTGGTGTCGCCGCAGCGCGTGTCCGGCCAGCGGCTCGGCGTGCGCCGGGCGCCGCCTGCACTGGGCGAACACACCGCAGAAGTCCTTTCCGAACTGAAGGTCCGATCATGAAAAACACGCAACGCTTCCGCCATTTCGTCGCCGAATTCACGCGCCTCGCCGAAAAAAGCGGCGATGACGAAAAAACCATGCTTGATACCGGCAGCAAGCTGCTCGGCGACCTGATCAGGCACGACGATTGGCTGCCCGACGAATGCGCGCAGCCGCACCCGCAGTTCTACCAGCAGTACCTGCTCTACTGCGATCCGCTGGAACGCTTTTCGGTGGTCAGCTTCGTCTGGGGACCGGGACAGAAAACACCGGTCCATGACCACACGGTCTGGGGCATGGTCGGCATGATGCGCGGCGCGGAATCCTGCCGCCGCTTCGAACGCTCTGCTGACGGGAAGCCGATGCCGGCCAGCGAGACCGAACGCCTGTTACCGGGCCAGGTCGACCGCGTATCGCCGAACGTCGGCGACATCCACGAAGTCGCCAACGCCCATGATGACCGGGTATCGATCAGCATCCATGTCTATGGCGCCAACATCGGCGCGGTCAGGCGCCACGTGTTCGATCCCGCAACGGGCGTCGAAAAACCGTTCGTGTCCGGCTACTCGAGCCCGCAATTGCCGAATTTCTGGGACCGCTCCGCGGAAGTCCGCACAACCCTGTCAAGCTGAGCCGGCCATTCAGCCATAAAGGTCAAGGCATGAGCGACGAACTGCTGCGCAAACACGAGAACCACGTCACGCGGCTGACATTGAACCGGCCGCAGAAGGCCAATGCGCTGTCGCCGTCGCTGGTCGAGGCGCTGCTCGACGCCGTTGAGTATGCCGCCACCGACGGCACGCGGCTGCTGATACTCGACGGTGCCGGTTCGCATTTCTGCGCCGGCTTCGATTTCTCCGATGTGCAAACGAGCAGCGAAGGTGACCTGGCTCTGCGCTTCATCCGCATCGAAACCCTGCTCCAGGCGCTGTACCACGCGCCCTGCGCAACGCTGGCGCTGGCTCATGGTCGTGTCTTCGGTGCCGGCGCTGACCTCGTCGCCAGTTGCGGCCTGCGCGTCGCAGCACCGGACACTACATTTCGCATGCCCGGCCTGCGCTTTGGTGTCGTCCTTGGCACCCGCCGGCTCGTGCACCGCGTCGGCGCCGACCAGGCACGGGACATCCTGTCGACTTCGCGCAGCCTCGCTGCGGAAGAGGCACTGGCTTGCGGTTTTGTGACCGGCATCGCGACGCAGCAGGACTGGCCGGCATTGATCAACGCCACGCAGAGCGCCGCGGAGACCCTCACCCCCGCAGCAGCAGCAGCGCTGCATCGCCGCACTGTCACCGACAGCCGGGCCGAGGATATGGCCGAATTGACGCGCTCGGTCACGACGCCAGGGCTGAAAGAGCGCATCCGCCGCTATCGAGAATCCAGCAAATGAACCGGGGACCCACATGAGCAATGCACTGCCCGCCACAATGAGAGCCGTTGAAATTTCCGCACCTGGCGGACCCGAAGTCCTGAAACCGGTCGAGCGCCCGCTGCCGGTACCCCAAGCCCACGAGGTACTGATCAAGGTGATTGCGGCAGGCATCAACGGGCCCGATATCATGCAACGCAAGGGCCTCTACCCGGCGCCGGCCGGCGCGTCAGACCTGCCGGGGCTGGAAGTCTCGGGCGAGATCGTCGCCAAGGGCGCAAACGTTCAGCGTTGGACGGCAGGCGACAAGGTCGTTGCACTGACCAATGGCGGCGGCTACGCCGAGTACGTCGCTGTCAATGCCGAACATTGTCTGTCGGTGCCCAAAGGCATCAGCATGGTCGACGCCGCCGGTCTGCCGGAAACCTACTTCACGGTATGGAGCAACGTGTTCATTGGCGCCGGTCTGAAGGCCGGTGAAACGTTTCTGGTGCACGGCGGCGCAGGCGGTATCGGCACGACCTGTATCCAGCTCGGCAAGGCGTTCGGCGCCAAAGTCATTGCCACCGACAGCCCGGACACCCGCTGCAAGATATGCCGGGACCTCGGCGCTGACCGGGTAATCGATTATCGCACCGAGGACTTCGTCGAAGTGGTGCGCACCGAGGGCGGCGCCAACGTGATCCTCGACATCGTCGGCGGCCCGAACATCGAAAAAAACTTCAAAGCCGCCAGCCACGATGCGCGCATCATCCAACTCGCCTTCGGCGCCGGATCAAAAGTGGAAATCAACCTGATGCCGGTGATGCTGAAACGGCTGACCTATACCGGGTCCACGCTGCGCACCCGCCCGGATGCGTTCAAGGCACGGGTGGCACGCGAACTCGAAGCGCAGGCCTGGCCGCACATTGCCAGCGGAAAAATCAGGGTGGTCACGCACAGCGTGCTGCCATTGGCCGATGCGGCAAAGGCCCATGCGCTGATGGAATCCAGCCAGCACACCGGAAAGATACTGCTGCAGGTGGCCTGAGGTATCGCGCGGCCGGCAGGCCGCGCGCGCCGGTTAGGCGGCTTCCGGAGCGCTGCTGTCCAGCAGCCGGCGACGCAGCAGGGAGACGTCCTGCGCCTCCGCAATCGTCCGTGCGTAATCGATGTTCTTGCGCACGACGTTGTAGTACAGGTTCTCGCCCTTGAAGTGGCCGTCGGCATAGCGATAAACACCGGCCAGATCATGCTCGAGCCGCTTGTGCGCGCCGGTAAAGAATCCGGGCGTTTTGTAAATCAGATCCGCCGGCGACGAGAACAAGACCTTCTCCTCGCCTTTTTCATCAACCTGGCGTGCGATTCCTCCGAGCACGAACTCCGGATACAGGCGTTCGTGGCACTTCTCGAGATAGTAGCGGTCCGCCATCTGCGCGAGGATGTCGGCGCTGCCCAGCAGGTTGCCGACCATGCGGTATTGCGGCTCGATCTGGATGTGTTTCACCGGCACTTCGTAGCCGGTGAAATGGACAATGCGCGTTGCCGGGTCGGCGAGATCGCCCAGCCCCACTTCCGGCAGGTACCAAGCCATGAATTCCGCGCCCCGTCCGACATGGGTCCGGGTGTATTCGGCACCGTGCTTCTTTTGCGTATCGTCAAGCCGGCGCAGGTAGCCGATATCGTGGAACAGCGCGCTGACCGTGCCAAGCTGGAACAGGCGTTCGTTCATGACCTGCGCACTGGCGGCCTGTACACAGCCGTCCATCAGTCGCGCCATCGCCAGCGTGACCTCCAGGATGTGCTGAACGTCATGGTACCCGGTCTCGCAGGCGTGATAGCCTGGAAACTCTCCGCGATACAGGCGACCGATGTCGGCGAACACCCGCAGCACACCCGATGGAAACTCGCGACGGTAGAGCCGCTCGTAAATCTCGGCAACCTTGTAGGAAACCGCCACCGGATCCGTGGTATCAACCTGATTCGTGACGTCCCGCGTCGCGCGACTGTTCTCAGCAGAATCGAGGGCCATATGCACCATTTTTTGTTGTATTTCAACATAGTAACTATAATGTCTGCGCACTGGCAATGCCGACATCTTGGGTAGCGTCGCCACGGTTGGCGCCGGCAGGCAGCATGGTTACTCGCCACCGGCAGGTAACGCGAAAATATTTAAATAAATCACGGTGTTAACACCATGCATCCGCAAACTGTCTACGCCAAGACTTCCAAAGGTGTTCTTGATTTCAAGAACAAGATCATCAAACTGGATCGCACTGCTGGCAAACTTTTCCTGTCGGTAGACGGCAAATCCACGGTCGCCGAACTGGTCCAGAAAACCCAGCTCGAATTCAAGGATGTCACAGGCATCCTCGATAATCTGACCACGGGCGGTTACATCAAGGTGTTTTCTGCCCCGCCGGACCCGGCCGCAGCAGTGCCGGTCGCTCCCGGTATTGCACGTTCCGGTGCCGCACCGTCGCCTCCGGTGGAAGCAGAGGAAATGGACCTCGACTTCACTTCTCCGGAAGCCGTAGCGAAGGTCAATGCCGAGGCAGAGGCCCGCAAACACAAGGAAGCTGAGGCGAAGGCGCGGGCGCAGGCAGCGGCAAAAGCGGCGATGGAAGCCAAGGCCCGGCAGCAGGCCGAAGCGCAGGCAAGGGCCGCGGCCGACGCCCGCGCCAAGGCCGAGTCGGAAGCCAAGGTCAAAGCCGATGCGCTGGCGCGCGCCGCCGCCCAGGCCCGTGCCAAAGCTGAAGCCGAAAGCAAGGCCGCTGCAGGTTCCGCAGCCAAGGCTGCAGCCGATGCCAAACTCAAGCTGGCGCAGGAAGCCACGGCCAAAGCGGAAGCCGAGGCCAAGGCCCGCGCCGAAGCCGAGGCCCGCGCCAAGGCCGAGGCCCTCGCCAAAGCAACTTCGGAGGCCCACGCCAGGGCCGAGGCCGAAGCCCAGGAGAAAGCAGAGGCTGACGCCAACGCCCATGCCGCCGCCGAGACCAGGGCGCGCGAAGCGCTGGAAGCGCAGATGAAAGCGATGGCCGAGGCCCTCGCCCGCGCTGAGGATTCCGCAAAGCGCGAAGCGGAGGCCCGCGTGCGGATGGAGGCCGAGATCAAGTCTCGCCTCGAAGCGGAACGCCAGGCACTGGCCGAAGCCGAAGCGCGCGCGAAGGCCGCGGAGAATGCGGTAGTGCAGGCCCGCCAGATGGCGGAAGAAGCGGCGCGCGCCAAAGCGGCTGCCGAAGCGCGCGCCGCAACGCAGGGCGCGGACCCTGACACAGCGGCCCAGGTGGCAGCGGCGATGCAGGCCCTCGAAGAAGCCAAAGCGAGGGCACGGGCCGAGGCGGAGGCCCGCGCTGCGGCCGAGGCCCGCGCCAAAGCAGAAGCCGAGGCCCGCAGGCGCGAGGAAGAACAGCGCAGAGTTGCCGAGGAAGCCGCGCGCAAGGCCCGCGATGAGACCGACGTCAAGGCAAAAGCCGAACTGAAAGCCCTGCAGGAACAGGCACGCAGAGCGGCCGCCGAGGCCGAGACCCGTGCCGAGGAAGAGCGGCGGGCGCGCGCGGAGATGGCGGCGAAAATTTCCGCCGAGCAACGGGCCCGCGAAGAGGCAGAAGCCAAGGTCAGCGCCGAGCGCGAACTGCGGGAAACAGCGATCCGCCAGGCACAAGTCGAGGCCGAAGCCAGGGCGCGCGCCGAGGTCGAAGCGGTAATTGAAACCGAGCGCCGCAAGCGCGAGGAAGCCGAGAAAAAATCGCAGGCGGAATTGGCCGCGCGCACCATGGCGGAGCGCAAGGCACGCGAAGAAGCCGATCACCAGCTCGCGATCGCGCTGAAGGCCCGGGAAGACGCCGAGCGCCTGGCGCGTGCCGCGGTATCCGGCGAAAACGAGAAAAGCCGGCGGGCCCGCGAAGACGCGGAACAGCGGGCCCAGATCGCGGAGGCTGCTGCCGCCAAGGCCAAGTCGCAAATGGAAGCCGAGCGCCTGGCGCGCGCCCAGGCTGAAGAGCGCGCCAAGGTCGAGGCGGTTGCCCGGGTGATGCAGGAACACGAACTGCGCGACAGCGCAGAGCGGACCGTCAAGTCCCGCGTCGACGAAGAACTGCGCGCCCGTGCCCGCGCCGCGACCGAAGCCGATGCGCGCTACCGTGCCGAGGCCGCGGAACGCGCCAAGGCCGCAGCAGCCGAACGCAAGCTGCGCATGGACGCAGAGGCGCGCGATGCCGCGTCGTCAATCCGCCGTGAGAGCAATCCACGCCGCAAGCTGGCAATGGCCGGCGTCGGCCTGCTGCTGGTGGTCGCAGGCAGTCTGGGTACCCTGCAATTGATGCCGCTGGGCGGCTATGTTCCGGCCGTACAGGAATTGATGACGCAGCGGCTGAAACAGCCGGTGCGCATCAGCAACATGCGTTACACCGTTTACCCTGAACAGATGCTGTTCCTGGAAAAAGTCAGCATCGGGAACGCACAGCAGATCAAGGCGGAGATCGTCACCATCCCGATGATGCCCTGGAGCCTGCTGCTCGGCGAACGCGAGTTTGATACGGTGGGTGCCAACGCCGTAGTCATCGAACACGCCGGCCTCGATTTACTGCCGGCATTGGCAAGTGCCGCAGACCGCACCGCGCTGCAGGTTCGTCAATTGACCCTGAAGGCCGTCAAGATCAGCGGCCTCGCCATCGACACGCCGCAATTCGAGTCGACGCTGACCTTCGGCCGCGACGGGGCAGTCCAGAAAATGCGCCTCAGTGACGGCAAGATGACGGTCGATGCCACGCCCAAGGACGGCGGCCTCGCAGTGAACATCAATGCGCGCGAGTGGCAATTGCCGCTAGGGCCCGGATTGCAGTTCAGTGATCTTTCGGCCACTGCCCAGGTGGATCGCCGGCAGGCAACGGTAACCGCGATTGACGGGCGGCTCGGCGGCGGCCGCATCAAGGGCACGCTCAAAGCGACCTGGGCTGGAGATATTGCCGTGGAAGGCGAATTCAATCTCGAGAATGGCCGGCTGCAGGAACTGCTGTCCGCCTATACCCGGGAATTCTCGGCAACCGGCGCACTGAACGCGAATGGCAGTTATGCAATGCAGGGCAAGACCTTGAAATCGCTGTTCGATGCCAGTTCAGCGGAAGTGGCATTCAAGGTCGGCAACGGCGAGCTGAACAATGTCGACGTGGTGCGTGCCATCCAGGCACCGTCGGCGAGCGGCAACCGCGGCGGGAAAACCCGCTTTGATGCCTTGAGCGGCGCGCTCAGCGCCAGCAACGGCCGTTACCACTACAAGCAGCTGCAGCTGACATCCGGACCGCTGAACGCCGGCGGCAACATCGTGGTTGGCAGCGACGGCACCCTGTCCGGCCGCATCAATGCGGAACTCGGTGCCAAAGGCCTGGTGGTCGCCCGCGGCGGCCTTACGGTGACCGGGGCCGTGCGCGATCCCGTGCTGCGGCCCTGACCCTGACCGGCGCCGCACCACGGAGTCAGGAAAAAGCCCGCGCGGTAAGGCGCGGGCTTGTTGCGACCGGGCATGCCGCCCCTGTTGCGCCACCTGCTGGATTGTTTACTGCGCCCCGCTCTGCGCCGCGCGCAGAGCGGCAATCCGCACATCCAGCGGCGGATGCGACATGAACAGCGACATCAGTCCGCCGCCGCCCGAGATGCCGAAGGCTGACATTTGCGCCGGCAAAGCGGACTGCTCGTGGTTGATTTTCAGGCGCTCCAGCGCGGCGATCATCTTCTGCCGGCCGGCGAGCGCAGCACCGCCCGCATCGGCACGGAATTCGCGCTGACGACTGAACCAGGCGACCACAATGCTCGCGAGCACACCCAGAACCAGTTCGGCAACGATGGTAGCGATCCAGAAGCCCGGTCCCTGGCCGCGCTCGTTCTTCAGCAGCACCCGATCGACAACGAATCCGACGACACGCGAGACAAAGATTACAAAAGTATTGAGTACGCCCTGGATCAACGTCAGCGTCACCATGTCACCGTTGGCCACGTGACTGACTTCATGGCCCAGTACGGCTTCCGCTTCGTCTTGCGTCATGTTGTTCAGCAATCCGGTGCTGACTGCCACCAGCGCGGCATTGCGGTTCCAGCCGGTGGCAAAGGCATTGACGTCGGGCGCATCGTAGATTGCCACTTCGGGCATGCCGATGCCGGCCCGCTCCGCCTGGCGTCGCACGGTATCAACCAGCCAGCGCTCGGTCGTGTTCGACGGCACTTCGATGACCCGGGCGCCGGTCGACATTTTCGCCATCCATTTCGAGATGAACAGCGAAATGAACGCGCCACCGAAACCGAAGATCGCCGCGAACACCAGCAACCCCTGCAGATTCAGGCCGGTCTCGTTGGTCAGCGCACGGTCAATTCCGAGCAGCTGCATGGTCACGCTCAGCACCGCGAGTATCGCGAAGTTGGTGACGATTAGCAGAAAAACGCGTTTCATATATTTTCAAGCCCCCGATAGGTTAACTCGCGATCCTTAGATGAGGCTGACCGGTGCAAGTTCAAGTCGGTTCACTCCAGCCAGGATTTTAATTAACTGATTGTTTTTATTGATAAAATTTATCTGCTCGAGCATGCAGCCGTTGCCGTGCGCGCCGCGATTCTACCTCAGGCATCCGCGCGCACCTGCAGCCAGAACGTTACCGGACCGTCATTGGTCAGCATGACCTGCATCGCGGCACCGAAGACTCCCTGCGCTACGGGCACATGCACGCGTTGCGCCTGCGCGACGGCGTAGTCGAACAGCGTACGCCCCCGCTCTGGCGACGCCGCCGTCGAAAAACTCGGCCGCAGACCTTTGTGCGTATCGGCAGCCAGCGTGAACTGCGGCACCAGCAGCAAGCCCCCGCGGACCTCGCGCAGCGACAGATTCATTTTGCCGGCGGCGTCGGCAAACACCCGGTAATTCAATATCCGCTCGACCAGACGGTCCGCCTCCACGTTGGTGTCCGCGGCCTCGACACCGAGCAGCACCAGCAATCCCTGACCGATGGCGCCTGCGGTCGCGCCATCGACCACCACCCGGGCCGCGCTGACGCGCTGTAACAGCGCGATCATCGGATTGCTTTCATGGCCGCACCGGAATCGGTGAGCGATGGTGCAACGTGGCGCGTTCGCCCGCGCCGGAAATAATCGCCGTCATCGTAATAATCTGCAGTTTCGTTGCTGCCGCACCAGCCCGGCACACCGAGCACCGGCAGCGGCGCCAGATCCTGCGGATGCTGCAGCCCTTGCGGGTCGGCGATCCACTGCGCCACGCGCGCATCAACCTGTTGCAGCTGTTCTGCCGGCGGCAGTTCGAGAATTTCCCGGCCTACCTCCAGCAACAGCCCCCGCCCGGTCATCCCCTTGTATGGCGCCAGTGCCTTTTCATACAGCGCATGCCCGAACAGCACAAAACGCATGTCGGCAACCACCGCAGCGCGATGTTCCCAGAACAGCGGCTTCCATTGAAAATCGCGGATCATCCGCAACAATTCTGCGCGCGCCGACAATACGATCACGCCGCTTTCGTCGAACAGCGTCAATGCATCACGCACCGCGCCTCGCCGGCTCGTGCCGCCCGCCGGCGACGCCGCCAACGCCGCATGATGCCGGGCATTCAACGCCGCCTTGGCACGCGGCAGCGTCATCCATACCAGCACGTTGAACAGGTCGTGCCAGTTGCGCTCGCGACACTCCAGTTCGCCTCTTGCGTAGAGGCGCTGTTCGTAGGAAAGGGCGGCACCGTCAGGCACCGCACCGGGCGGCAGCAACCGCAGCGGCAGACCGGACGCGGTGCGGATGCCTGCGCCTGTCACCAACTGCTGCAGGTGTGCCAGTGCCGGCCAGTCGCCGCCGCCGACCAGCCCCGCGGCCGCACGCAATGGCAACAGCAGCGGTGTCGTGTCCGCGAATCCGGAATGCCAGATGTCCATGTCCACAGTGTACGATGCGCAGCGGAGTTCAAGTACACTTGTCCGTTTCCCGCAGAATCACCCAAGCCTCCATGAGCGAACAAGTTGATTGCGTCGTTATCGGCGCCGGCGTCGTCGGTTTGGCCATCGCTCGGCGCATGGCGCTCGCTGGCCGCGAGGTAGTGATCCTCGAGGCCGAAGCCGCCTTCGGCACCCACACCAGCGCGCGCAATTCGGAAGTCATACACGCCGGAATCTACTATGCCTCGGGCTCGCTGAAGGCGCGCCTGTGCGTTCCCGGCCGGCAAGCGCTGTGTCGCTACTGCGCCGAGCATGACGTGAACTACCGCAATATCGGCAAGGTCGTCGTCGCCTGTGAAGACGCGCAGGTGCCGGCGATGCACAAATACATGGAACAGGCAAAAACCAACGGCGTCGATGACCTGAGGCTGCTGTCCCGCGACGAGCTCGCGGAACTGGAGCCCAATGTCCGCGCCGCGGCGGGGTTTTTCTCACCGTCGACCGGCGTCGTTGACAGCCACGGCCTGATGCTGGCCTACCTCGGCGATGCCGAGGCCCATGGCGCGTCGCTGGCCCTGGCAAGCCCGGTGGTCGCGGGCGAAGTTACGGACCGGGGCATCGTGCTGCGCGTCGGTGGCGCCGAGACGATGGCCATTGAATGCCGTACCGTCATCAATTCCGCGGGTCTGCACGCGCCGGCGGTCGCACGCAGTATCGCCGGCGTACCGCCGCAGTCGATTCCACCGACCTACTATGCGATCGGGCACTACTACACGCTGACCGGGAAATCGCCGTTCAACCACCTCGTCTATCCCGTCACGCGCGCCGACTGGCTGGGCGTGCATGTCACCATTGATCTCGGCGGCCAGGTCAAATTCGGCCCGGACTTCAGCTGGATAGATGACGTAGACTATCGTTTCGACGAGAGCCGCGAACCGGCGTTCTACGAAGCAATCCGCCGTTACTATCCAGGCTTGCGGGACGGCACCCTGCAGCCCGGCTATACCGGTATCCGTCCGCGCATCACCGGTCCCGGCGAACCAGCACAGGATTTCACGTTTTCCGGACCGTCCGATCATGGTATACCGGGACTGGTCAACCTGTTCGGCATCGAATCGCCGGGTTTGACGTCGTCACTGGCAATCGCGGATCATGTGGCCAATCTGCTGACCTGAGCAATCACCATGAATGAAAAAATCGCCTATCGCACCACCGCCAAGGGACTGGCAGAAATCGCCGCCAACCCGGGGCTGCTGAAGCCTGGCATGAAAGGACTGCTTGCCGCAGTTGGCGAACGCGCAAGCGCGGAGGATCTGCGGGTTAGATTCCCCCGCGCCGGCGACATTGCCGTGGCACTCGCACAACTGGCCCTCGATGGCTTTGTCGAGGCGGCACCGGACGTGACCGCCGAAGGCAAGGCAAGAGTGGAGGACCTGGAAGGCTTTCTCAGCGAGCGTCCGAAGGAACCGACGATCCAGCAATTCCAGCAGGCGGAGAACACGCTCTCCGGTGCGCGACACCCGAAGGCCGGCTACCAGATCAGCATCCTCAATCGCCCGGGCCAACCGATCGTGCCCCGTGGCGGTGGCAGCAAACATGTCGTTCTGATCATCGACGGCCACGAAGCGGAGGCGCTGGCTGCCGCGCGCGGTCTGATGCAGGGTGGATTCGATATCCGCGGCGCCGCCAGCCGTGCTGAAATCGCCGCCGCACTGGGCAAATTTCCGCTGCCCGACCTGATCATCATGGATGTCGACCTGCCCGATGCCGTCGGTCTGGATGTGCTCGGCAAGCTGCACGAGCATCACCAATTCAAGGACACTCCGATCATCGTGGTCACCGCCCGCGCCGAGCGCGACGATATCGTCGCTGCACTGGCCTATGGCGCATCAGGCTACCTGAACAAGCCGGTCAAACCGGATACCCTGCTGCGCTACGCCAGGGACGCGCTCGGTCTGCCCTGAGACTTGCCTGACCGCGCCGTCAGTCGCCCAGCAATTGCTTGATTTGAGGCAGCATCATTTCTGCTGCTGAACGCCCTTCCTTGATCGACTCTGCGGCACGGTGATATTCAAGCGCCCCCACGTCGCCGAGCCGCGGCATGATCAGTACATCCGCCGGCTCGCCGGCGAGGCGGCTACGGGCTATGCGCACCTGCATGATGCTGATGCTTTCGGCAACCACCTCGATCATGTTAGGCGTCCAGTCGCGACGTGGTCCGCGCGCATGGCGCTCGGCACGGGCGGAACCGAGATCAACGCCGATCACAAAATCGGCGCCCATCGCCCGGCACAGCGACACCGGGACCGGGTTGACCAGTGCACCATCGACCAGCAGGCGCCCATTCAGTTCGCAAGGTGCAAATAAACCCGGCAGTGCAATCGATGCCCGGACGGCATCTGCCGCTCTGCCCTCGCGCAGCCAGATCTCGCGTCCGCTTTGCAGATCGGTGGCGACAGCACCAAAAGGCAGTGCCAGATCCTCGATGGTCTTGTCGAGCAGGTTCTCGCGCAGGAAAGCGATCAGTTTGGCACCTTTCAAAAAGCCGCCATTAAAACTGATATCAAAAAACCCGAGCACTTTGCGCCAGGTCAGATCGAGCACCCAATCTTCCAGTGCATCAAGATCCTGGTGCGCGTATACCGCGCCGACGAGTGCGCCGATCGACGAGCCGCAAACAATCTGTGGTTTGATGCCTGCCTTCTCCAGCGCGCGCAGTACGCCGATATGCGACCAGCCGCGTGCGGAACCTGCGCCCAATGCAATCCCGACTTTCACAGTATTTTTCATATTATCTCAATAAAAACAATTACTTAAGTTAACGAATCGCGGAACCACTGCGCGCCAGAAAAGCCTCAACCTTGGCCGTCCATTCCGGCCTGCCGAAGAGGAAGCCGTCGTTATGGCCGCCGCGCATTTCCAGCAGTGTTTTCGCACCAGTCGCCGCCGCGTACAAGCGTTCGCCGTGGGCAAACGGCACAATCTCGTCATCCCGGCTGTGCGCGACCAGTACCGGGCCGCGGAATTTGCGCAAATGCCGCAGCGTGTCGTAGCGATAACGACTGATCAGCCGCACCGGCAGCCAGGGATAGATTTCACCGCCGAGATCGGTCGCCGACGTGAACGCGGAGATCAGCACCAGCGCGCGCGGTTGCACGCGCGCGGCGAGTTCCGCGGCAACGGCACCGCCGAGGGATTCGCCCACCAGCACGATATCGGCGGGTCTGAAGCCACGCTGCACGACCAGCCAGTGCCAGGCCGCCTGCGCATCCGCATAAGTGCCGACCTCCGAAGGCTTGCCTGTACTCCCGCCGTAGCCCCGGTAATCGACCAGCAGCACGGCATGGCCCATGGCGTTGAAATGCGGCAGATAGTCGGTACGGTCGGCAATGCTGCCGGCGTTGCCGTGCAGCAGCAGGATCACGCCCCGCAGCGGTTCGGCCGGCACCCACCACGCAGCCAGCGTTTCGCCATCCGCGGTGGCAATCCGCACGTTTTCAAACGACAGCTTGACGCGCGCCGGCGTCGTGTTGACGGCACCGCCGATATGCGGAAAATAAACCAGGCGGTCCTGCGTCAGCCACAACAGCAACACCACCGCGCCGTAGGCGACGGCGATCACCGTCAAGATCTGCAGCAGCATGCCCCTCAGCGCTGCCATTGCAGCGGCGGCTCATCCAGCGCCGCGGCCTGCTCGCGCAGCGCGAGGATGTGGTCCTGCCAGTAACGCTGGGTGTTGAAAAAGGGGAAGCTCGCCGGAAACGCCGGATCATCCCAGCGCCGGGCCAGCCAGCCGGCGTAATGCACCATGCGCAGCGTGCGCAGCGCCTCGATCAGCATCAGTTCCGCCGGATCGAACTCGCGGAACTCGCAATAACCTTCGAGCAGGTGCAACAACTGCGACTGCTGCGCCTTGCGGTCGCCCGACAGGCACATCCACAGGTCCTGCATCGCCGGCCCCATGCGCGCGTCATCAAGGTCGACGAAATGCGGCCCGTCGTCGGTCCACAGCACGTTGCCGGCGTGGCAGTCGCCGTGCAGCCTGATCTGGCGCACCGCGCCGGCCGCTTCCCAGCGCCGCTCGACCCGCTCGATCACGTCCTCGACGACGCTGGCATAGGTGTCGTAGAGGTCATCCGGCACGAAATCGCTGTCGAGCACGAACTGCACCGGCTCGTAGCCGAAGGATGCGATGTCGAGTGTCGGGCGATGCACGAAAGGTTTCACCTGCCCCACCGCATGGATGCGCGCGATGAAACGCCCCATCCACTGCAGCGTGTCCGGATCGTCCAGCTCCGGCGTGCGCCCGCCGCGGCGCGGCGTCAGCGCGAACTGGAAGCCGCCATGTTCGTGCAGCGTGCGGCCGTTGAACACCAGCGGGGCCACCACCGGCAGCTCGCGCGCGACGAGTTCCGCGGCGAAATCGTGCTCTTCCTGGATCGCCGCGGAATTCCAGCGCTGCGGCCGGTAGAACTTGGCGACCACCGACACACCGTCCTCCAGCCACACCTGGTAGACGCGGTTTTCATAACTGTTCAGCGCCTGCAGCCGGCCATCGCAGCGCAGGCCGCAGCAGGATTCGATGGCGTCGAGTATGAGTTCGGGATTCAGTGCCGCAAAGGGTTTCATGGCGCGCACTGTAGCAGTTTCGGGATT
>RPOR01000042.1 GCA_003820645.1 Betaproteobacteria bacterium | reverse complement strand
GCCGTCAGCAACCAAGAGTGCCCAGCTATTCCTCGCTCGGGGAGCCAATTGAGGTTCGAACGTTAGTCCAAGTCGTAAAAAAAACGGCGCAGAATTATTGCGCCGTATAAGTAAAAATAATAATAAAAACAATTACTTAAATTCGTATCTCCAGTGGTACCCGAGATCCCCGCAGCCTCAACGTTGCGTCTCCACCTGCTGCAGCGGCTCCGCAGTGACGTTTTCCACCGGCCGGCGCACGCGTTTGACGCGCTTCGGTGCACCGTCATCGTTGGCGGCTTGCGTCGCAGCCTGCACCCGCTCGCGGCTCGTTTCGACCTGTTGCAGATCTGACGGCCAGTCGAGTTTGACCGGCGGTGCGGCCGGCGCGGGCGCCGGCGTCGCGACGACGGGTTGCGGTGCTGCGGCAACGGGCGCCGGCGCAACAGGTTCCGGTGCCGGCGGTGCCATCACGACTTCCGGTTTTTCGATGACCGGTGCAGTCGCGGGGGCAGGGGCTGCGACCGGAGCGGCAGCCGCAATTACTGCTTCCGGCGTCGGCACAAAAGGCGCTGCCGGTTCGGCGCTCAGCGGTGCCGTGGTCTGCACGGACTCCTCGACGACTTCCTCGACCCGGAGCGCGTTGGGTACGGCCGAGACCGCATTCGGACCCGGCACGAACGGCGTGCGCGGATACCAGACGCGGTCGCCACGATCGCGTGACTGCGGTGCCTGGCCTTCTGCGCGCGGCTCGCCGCTGCGATCGGCACCGCCGCGACGACCGCGACGACGGCGGTTGCTGCCGCGCTCCTCGCCCGGGCTCTCGGCGGGTGTGGCGGTGACCGGCGCACCGGCCGCCACGATGGGCGTATCCGGCTGCGGGGCTTCCTGTGCCGGGGCCGGTTGCTGGGCGACCGGTTCGCGTTCGGGACGGCGATGCTGCTCACGGCCCTCGCCGCGACTGCGGCGACTCTGGGTTTCGCTGCGCGCTTCGCCGGCTTCGCGTTCCGGGCGTTCACCGCGCTCCGGGCGCGGGCCGCGCGAGCCACGCTGGCCGCGATCGGGACGTTCTCCGCGCTCAGTCCGTTCGCCGCGACCTTGTGCACCTCGCTCACCACGCTCACCGCGCTGTGGACGGCCGCCGCGCGTGCGCTCGCCGGTGCTGCTGCCGCGTGCCGAGCGCTGCGTGCTGCGCGCCGGTTCAGCGGCTGCGCTGGCGGCGGGTTCCGTCGCCGGTTTGCGGCGGAACCAGCCCATGATCTTGCCGATGATGCCTTCGTCGCTGGCGGCCGGCCGCACGGGTGCAGCGGCAACGGGCGCTGGAGCCGGTGCTGCGGGCATCGGCGCCGGTTGCAGCGCGGTGATGCCCTTGACGACAGCTTCCTGGCGCGGTGCCGCGACTTCTGCGGCACCCTGGGTTTTTTCCTCTTCGCTGGGCAGCTGCACCATTTCATAGCTGGGCGCCAGCGGTTCGCTCTGGTTCAGGTCGTCGTGACGCAGGCGGGCGACGGTGTAGTTGGGCGTCTGCAGGTGGATATTCGGGATCAGCAGCACGTTGACGCGATGCCGCGATTCGAGCAGTTGCAGGTCGACGCGTTTTTCGTTGAGCAGGAAGGTTGCGACATCGACCGGAACCTGGGCATGCACGGCGGCGGTGTTGTCCTTCATCGCCTCTTCCTGAATGATGCGCAGGATGTGCAGCGCGGTGGATTCGGTGCCGCGGATGTGGCCGGTGCCGTGGCAGCGCGGGCAGGCGCTGTGGCTCGATTCGCCGAGCGAAGGGCGCAGCCGCTGGCGCGACAGTTCCATCAGCCCGAAGCGCGAGATCTTGCCGATCTGCACGCGGGCGCGGTCGTACTTGAGCGCATCGCGCAGCCGGTTCTCGACTTCGCGCTGGTTGCGCTGCGATTCCATGTCGATGAAGTCGATGACCACCAGTCCGCCCAGGTCGCGCAGCCGCAATTGGCGTGCGGCTTCGTCGGCGGCTTCGAGGTTGGTGCGGAATGCGGTTTCCTCGATATCGGCGCCACGGGTGGAGCGCGCGGAGTTGACGTCGATGGCGACCAGCGCTTCGGTGTGGTCGATGACGATGGCGCCGCCGGAGGGCAGGTTGACCGCGCGCGAAAATGCGGATTCGATCTGGTGCTCGATCTGGAAGCGGGAGAACAGCGGCACGTCGTCGCGGTAGAGCTTGGCGCGCTCGACGTAATTGGGCATCACGTGGCTCATGAACTGCACGGCCTGTTCATGGATCGACTCGGTGTCGATCAGGATCTCGCCGATTTCTTCGTGGAAGTAGTCGCGGATGGCGCGAATGACCAGGCTGGATTCCTGGTAAATCAGGAATGCGCCGTCCTGCTGCTTGGCAGCCCCTTCAATGGCGGTCCACAGCTGCAGCAGGTATTTCAGGTCCCAGTTCAGTTCTTCGGCGCTGCGGCCGATGCCGGCGGTGCGCGCGATCACGCTCATGCCGCTCGGCACGTCGAGCTGGGCCACGGTTTCCTTGAGCTCGGCCCGTTCTTCGCCTTCGATGCGGCGCGAGACGCCGCCGCCGCGCGGATTGTTGGGCATCAGCACCAGGTAGCGGCCGGCGAGACTGATGAACGTGGTCAGCGCGGCGCCTTTGGTGCCGCGTTCGTCCTTGTCGACCTGGACGATGATTTCCTGGCGCTCGCGGAGGGCGTCCTGGATGCGGGCGTGCGCGACGTCGATACCCGGCTTGAAGTAGGCGCGGGCGACTTCCTTGAACGGCAGGAAACCGTGGCGTTCGTTGCCGTAATCGACGAACGCGGCCTCGAGGCTGGGTTCGATGCGGGTGATGACACCCTTGTAGATATTGCTTTTGCGCTGCTCTTTGGATGCGGACTCGATGTCGAGATCGATCAGTTTCTGACCGTCGACGATGGCAACGCGCAGCTCTTCGGCCTGCGTTGCATTGAACAACATGCGTTTCATTTTCTTCTCCCGCGCTCAAGGATTTGCACGGGATGCACACTACGACAGCCGCCCGCGGGCGGCGGACTCGGATTTATTAACTCGATTGACAGCTACATGAATCGATCGTGATCAGTGTCCTGGTTATGCAGTGTGTCTTGCGAGGATTCGCGCAATTCGCGCAAATCCGGGAATTCAAACAGTGCCTTGAGCGCGTAAATCATCTAATATCGCTACTTCTGTCGGTGAGCGACTTTAACCCTGTATTCATTGCAATCACGGCAATCGCCGTGGCACATGCAACAGCGCCTTCGCCGCATTCGCGTCATTCAGGCATCCATTGCAGAGCGCACCATTTCCGGAACTCCGTCGCGTCGGGCTTGTGCCCAAGGTGCCGGTGTCGGCATCCGCGTCGTCGGCCGAGGTGGCGCTGCCAAGAAGTATAAGTAAATGAACAAGTTAAGTAAAGATTCCACATTACGGCAACCCATTGGCGACGAATCGGCCGGCCAGCGCATCGACAACTATCTGATGCGGAAGCTGAAAGGGGTGCCGAAGAGCCATGTCTACCGCATCCTGCGCAGCGGGGAAGTGCGGGTCAACAGCCGGCGGATTGGCCCGGATTACCGGCTGCAGGCCGGCGACCTGTTGCGAATCCCTCCGGTCCGCACCGCCGAGAAGCCGGTGGTCCGGGGCCTGCCCAAGGGGGGGTTCCAGCCGGTCATCCTGTTTGAGGACGAGGCGCTGCTGGTGATCGACAAGCCCTCGGGGCTCGCGGTGCATGGCGGCAGCGGCGTCAGCTTCGGGGTGATCGAGGCATTGCGCGAGGCACGTCCCGACAGCAAATTCCTCGAGCTGGTGCACCGCATCGATCGCGAAACATCCGGCGTGCTGATGCTCGCCAAGAAACGCGCGGCACTGGTGGAGTTGCACCGGCAGTTGCAGGCCGGAGAGGTCGAGAAGCGGTACCGGGCGCTGGTGAAGGGGTTGTGGACCGAGCGCAAGCGCGTGGTCGACCTGCCGCTGGAAAAGCGGGTGCAGTCCTCCGGTGATCGACGCGTCAACGTCGGCGCCGAGGGCGACCACGCGGTGACGATTTTCCGGCTGGAGCGGCGTGTCGGGCCCTACAGCCTGCTCGATGCGGAGTTGAAGACCGGCCGCACGCACCAGATCCGCGTGCATCTGGCGCATCTGGGTTATCCGATACTCGGCGACGACAAGTACGGTGATTTCACGCTGAACAAGTCGCTGGCGAAGCAGGGCCTGAAACGCATGTTTTTGCATTCATGGCGGGTTGCTGTCCGTCATCCGTTGAGCCGGGAGAAAGTGGTGTTCGAAGCGCCGCTGCCGGAGGACCTGCGCGCATTCATCGCCGCCACGGGAAAGACCAGGACGCATGCGCCGACGGTTTGAATTGCTGGTTTTTGACTGGGACGGCACGCTGATGGATTCGGCAGCAGCGATTGCCGAATCGCTGCAGGCCGCCTGCGCCGATCTCGGACTGCCGGTACCGAGCAGCCAGCGGGCGCGCTATGTGATCGGGCTGGGACTCAAGGATGCGCTGCGCTATGTGCTGCCGGACCTGCCGGAGGCGGAATATCCCCGGTTGCTGGACCGCTATCGCGTGCAGTTCCTGCAGCGCGATGGCGGCACCACGTTATTCCCCGGCGCGGCGGAGATGATCCGCGATCTGCATGCGGACGGATTCCTGCTCGCGGTGGCGACCGGCAAGAGCCGCCGCGGACTGGATCGCGCGCTGGAGGAGACTGGTCTCGGCGATTTTTTCCACACGACGCGTTGTGCCGACGAGGGGTTCTCGAAGCCGCATCCCGGCATGCTCGAGGCGGTGATGGATGCGCTGGTCACACCGCCCGCCGCGACGGTAATGATCGGAGACACGACGCATGACCTGGAAATGGCGAACGCTGCCGGCGTGGCCGCGGTTGCCGTAACCTACGGGGCGCATGACCGTCCCGCGCTCGCCGCGTGCCAGCCACTGGCGATGATCGATGAATTGCAGGGTTTGCGGGATTGGCTGATCGGGCAGGGTTGAGCTGCCGCGCTGCTTGGCTGGCGTGCGAGAATTGACTTAATATACTGTTTTTAAAGGAAATTATATGTCAGAACAACAATCAGGTGATCCCCAGTGGGAGCGCGGCGTACTCGAGAAATTGGCGCTCGCCGCGATCCAGGAACAACGCCGGGCGCGGCAATGGGGCATGTTTTTCAAGATGCTGGTGCTGCTCTATCTGTTTATGCTGCTGTTCATCGGCATGGGTTGGTTGGGCAAACGCGATGTGTTGCCGGCGAGCCATACGGCGCTGGTCGATATCAGTGGCGCAATCGGCGCGGGCAGCCCCGCGAGTGCCGACAACATCATCGCCGGCTTGCAGGCTGCGTTCAAGGACAAGAATACCAAGGGTGTGATCCTGCGCATCAACAGTCCCGGCGGCAGCCCGGTGCAGGCCGGATATATCTATGACGAGATCAAACGCCTGCGCGCCAAGCATTCGGAGACTCCGTTGTATGCCGTGGTCGAGGACATCTGCGCGTCCGGGGGCTATTACATTGCCGCAGCGGCCGACAGGATTTATGTCGACAAGGCGAGCATCATCGGCTCGATCGGCGTGCTGATGGACGGTTTCGGCTTTACCGGGACCATGGAGAAACTCGGCGTCGAGCGTCGCCTGCTGGCTGCGGGCAGGAACAAGGGCTTCCTCGATCCTTTTTCACCGATACAGGAAGAACAAAGGGCGCATGCGGAAACGATGCTTAACGACATCCATCAGCAGTTTATTACCGTGGTGCGCCAGGGACGCGGCAAGCGTCTGAAAGAGACACCGGAAATGTTCTCGGGCTTGCTGTGGGTTGGCCAGAAAAGCATCGATCTGGGTCTGGCTGATGCGTTGGGCAGCCTGGAATATGTTGCCCGTGAAGTGATCAAGGCCGAAAACATCGTCGATTACACGCAACAGGAAAATATCGCTGAACGTTTTGCCCGCCGCTTTGGCGCAGCCAGCGCGGAAGCGTTGCTGAAACTCGGCGGAATCGGCAGCCTGAATATCAGGTAGTGCGGGCGGCGGATTTTGGGCAATAGAGCAGAAATACCGACGGGCGTTTGTGCAGCGCCGGCGTGTTCCTGCGCCAGTCGGCGATACCGCGGGTGATGATCTGCTCGGTGGGCTGCGTGATGTCCGTGGCTACGCAGACCAAGGTCTGTGGCGAACACTCAGCCAGCAGCGCCTGCAGCATGGCGTTATTGCGATAGGGCGTTTCGATAAAAATCTGCGTGGCGTCATCTTGCCGCGACCGTAGCTCCAGTGCACGCAGCTGGCGCGCCCGCGCCGCACTGTCGATCGGCAGGTAGCCGTGAAAGGCGAAGCGCTGGCCATTCAGCCCTGAGGCCATCAATGCCAGCAGGATCGCCGAGGGGCCGACCAGCGGTACGACGCGGATTCCGCGTTCATGGGCCGCACGCACCAGCAAGGCGCCGGGGTCGGCGACGGCGGGACAGCCGGCCTCGGAGACCAGCGCGATGTCGAGACCCTGCTGCAGCGGAGCCAGCAACGCAGGAATGGCGCTGCTCGCCGTGTTCTTGTCGAGCACGGCGATATTCACCGTACTGAGCGGGCGCGGGTATTCGATCTGGATCAGGAAAGCGCGGGCTGACTTCGGATTCTCGGCGATGAAATGACTGAGCCGGTGCGCGATGTCGCGCGATCCCTGCGGCAGCACCGGAGCGAGCGGCGCATCGCCCAGTCCGGTCGGCAGCAGGTAGAGCGTACCGGGGGGGGTTGCTGTGGTCACGGGATGTCGACCCCTTCGCGGGCCAGCATGCTCACCAACGCGATCAGCGGCAAGCCGACCAGCGCGGTGGGATCGTCGCTTTCCAGCTGTTCGACCAGCGCAATGCCCAACGCTTCGATTTTGGCGCTGCCGGCGCAGTCGTAGGGTTGATCGCGCCGCAAATAGCGTTCAATTTGTGCCGCACTCAGCTCGCGAAAGCGTACGGTGGTCGGCACGCTGGTCAGCTGGACAGTGTTGGTGGCTGCATTGAGCAGACATAGCGCGGTATGAAAAATCACGGTCTTGCCGCTCATTGCCCGTAATTGCAGGGCGGCGGCGGCGTGGTCGCCAGGCTTGCCGAGAGCGCGGCTCTCGAGCACTGCAACCTGATCGGAGCCAATGATCAGCGCGCGGGATTCGGCAGCCGCAATTTTGCGAGCCTTGGCCTGCGCCAGGCGCATCGCGGTATCCACGGGCGCCTCGTCCGGCAGCGCCCGTTCGTCGATGTCGGGCGTGAGGGCACGGTAGGCGAGGCCGAGACGGGCAAGCAATGCCCTGCGGTAGGACGAGGACGACGCGAGCACGAGAGACGGCATCGCGCTCATCGGTGCCGCAGCCGTCTGCGGTAAGTCCCTGAAACAGCGAGGGTTACCTGGATTGCCGGCCGGTGGCCCGGCGTTGCGGGACTATGCAAATCGGTATCGCTAAGTGCTTGGCTCAACAGGGAATTTGGCATCATTGTTTTTGACAGCGGGGGACGAAAATACTATCATGCGCGCCTTATGTCCGGGCCCGCCGCAGTTCATCGCCTAGAGGATCCGTTTGCATTTGCGCGTGCCTCCGGCACGCACAGCGGGCAGGCGGCAATTGCAGCAATGCCGCGCTTGCAGGATCGTCTCGCCGGAAACGCGGGTTATGTTTCCTTCGTGGTACGCGGGGGACAGGATCAGCGCCAACGGCCACTGCTCGAGTTGGAAATTGCCGGCAACCTCACCCTGCGCTGCGACCGCTGTCTGGCGCCGCTGGGTTTTCCGTTGCAGCTGCATTCCGCGGTGTTGCTGGCGCATGTCGGCGAAGTGCCGCCGGATGATGACGACCCCGAGTCGCCGGAATGGATCGAAGCGGGGCAGGAACTGGATTTGCTGGAGCTGGTTGAAGACGAGATCGTGCTGAGTCTGCCGTTGTCGGTCAGGCACGATCAGGGAAAGTGCGGTGACGGGGCGGGCATGAGCCGGGCAGACGGGCAGGACAAGCCGTTCTCCAGACTGGCTGCCCTACTGAATCCGCAACAAACGAATACAGATTAATTTTCAGGAGATCAATATGGCTGTTCAACAAAACAAGAAGTCCCCGTCCAAGCGGGGGATGCATCGTTCTCACGACGGACTGAGCAAACCGGCGCTGGCCGTCGAGCCGACCTCCGGCGAGGCCCATCTGCGCCATCACATCAGCCCTAACGGCTACTACCGCGGCAAGAAGGTCATCAAGACCAAAGGCGAGTAGTCTCGGCAGGTCGTCGCGGGACGACCGGTCCCGACAATCAATCGGACAACCGGGGCCTGACGGGGAGGATTTCTGATGGATGTGACCGTTGCCATCGACTGCATGGGCGGTGATCACGGCGTGCGCGTGACCGTACCCGCTGCATTTGAATGGTCGCGGCGCGATCCGCAATGCCGCTTCGTACTGGTGGGCCAGCAGGAACCGATCCAGGCCGAGCTGCGACGCATCGGCACTGCGGCCGATGGGCGTATGTGCGTGCATCATGCCGCCGAAGTGGTGGCCATGGATGAACCGCCGGCGAATGCGTTGCGCGGCAAAAAGGATTCCTCGATGCGCGTGGCCATCGATCTCGTCAAGAGCGGTGAAGCGCAGGCCTGCGTCAGCGCAGGCAACACCGGCGCGCTGATGGCGATCTCGCGTTTCGTGCTCAAAACCCTTCCTGGCATCGACCGTCCCGCAATCGCCACGATGCTGCCCACGCGTAGCGGCCACACCCACATTCTTGACCTCGGGGCCAACGTCGACTGCAGTGCCGAACATCTGCTGCAGTTCGCCATCATGGGCGCCGAGCTGGTCGCCTCGGTCGAGCACAAGGCGCGGCCGACCGTAGGCCTGTTGAATATCGGCGAGGAGGCCATCAAGGGCAACGAAGTGGTCAAGGAGGCCGCGATACTGCTGCGCGCGAGCGGCCTCAATTTCCACGGTAATATCGAGGGCGATGACATTTACAAGGGTACAACCGATGTTGTGGTCTGTGACGGCTTTGTCGGCAACGTGGCGCTGAAAACTTCCGAGGGGCTGGCGCAGATGCTGGCAACCTATCTGCGGGAAGAGTTCGGCAGGAACCTGCTGACCAAGATTGCCGGGCTGGTGGCGATGCCGGTGATCAAGGCTTTCAAGGATCGCGCCGACCATCGTCGTTACAACGGGGCCAGCCTGCTTGGCCTGCGCGGCGTGGTCATCAAGAGTCACGGCTCGGCGGATGCGTTTGCGTTCGGTTTCGCCATCGAGCACGCCATCAACGAAGTTCGCACCGGCGTGCTGGCGCATATCAGCGAGCGCATGGCGGTACTGGCGCAGAAGGTCGAGTCGGCATGACGGGTATTCATTCACGGATTATCGGCACAGGCAGTTACCTCCCGGAAAAAATCCTGACCAATGCGGAACTCTCCGCCACGGTCGACACTTCAGACGAATGGATACAGCAGCGGACAGTTATCCGCCAAAGACATATCGCCGCGGCCCACGAACACGCCAGCGATCTTGCGTTGCAAGCCTCGCGCCGGGCCCTCGAGATGGCCGGCATTGCTGCGGAAAAACTCGACCTGATCATCGTTGCCACCACGACGCCCGACATGGTGTTCCCGGGCACGGCATGCATACTGCAGTCCAAACTCGGCATTCACGGCATGCCTGCGTTCGATGTCCAGGCGGTGTGCAGCGGCTTTGTCTATGCGCTGGCGACCGCAGACCAGTTTATGCGCTCCGGCCAGTACGAGCACATCCTGGTGGTCGGCGCCGAAGTCTATTCGCGGATACTCGACTGGCAGGATCGCGGCACTTGTGTGTTGTTCGGTGACGGCGCGGGCGCAGTGGTGCTGAAACGGAGCGAGGCGCCAGGCATCCTGGCTTCATGCCTGCACGCAGACGGCAGTTACGCCGGCATCCTGTCGGTGCCGGGCAGCGTCTGCGGCGGTGCGGTCAGCGGCCGGCCGCTGCTGCAGATGGATGGCACAGCGGTGTTCAAGTTTGCCGTACGCGTGCTGGAGGAGGTCGCGCTGGAGGCGCTGGCTGTCGCGGGGCTGCAGAAATCCGACATCGACTGGCTGATCCCGCATCAGGCCAACATCCGCATCATCCAGGCGACGGCGAAGAAACTCGGCCTGTCGATGGAGCGGGTGATCACGACGGTGGACCGCCATGCCAACACCTCGGCCGCCTCGGTGCCGCTGGCGCTGGACGAAGCGGTACGCGATGGCCGCATCAAGCCGGGGCAGCATGTGATGCTCGAAGCGGTCGGCGGCGGATTCACCTGGGGCGCAGTTCTTTTGAAATGGTGAGGACGATCGAATGAAACTGGCAGTGGTGTTTCCGGGGCAGGGCTCGCAATCCGTGGGGATGATGCAGGGGTTCGCCGAAAGCAAAGTTGTGCGTGACACGTTTGCCGAGGCTTCTGCCGTGCTGGGTCAGGATTTGTGGCAATTGGTCGCCAAGGGTCCCGCAGAAGAATTGAATGCGACAGTGAACACGCAACCGGTGATGCTCACTGCGGCCTATGCGACGTACCGCGCCTGGCTGGACGCGGGCGGACCTGCGCCATCCGTGGTGGCCGGACACAGTTTTGGCGAATATACGGCGCTGGTGGTGAGCGGCGTGCTGGATTTTGCCGAAGCGCTGCCGCTGGTGCGCTTTCGTGCGCAGGCAATGCAGGAAGCCGTGCCGCTCGGCACCGGTGCGATGGCGGCGATCCTTGGCCTGGATGATGCAGCGGTGCGTGCCGCCTGTGCCGACGCCGCGCAAGGGGAAATTGTGGAATCGGTCGTCTTCAATGCGCCAAACCAGGTGGTTATTGCCGGGCACAAGGGGGCCGTTGAGCGCGCTGCTGCAGCAGCCAAGGCGCGCGGCGCAAAGCGCGTGGTGATGCTGCCCGTCAGCGCGCCATTTCATTCGTCGCTGCTCAATCCTGCTGCGGACCGCCTCAGGGAGCGCATGCAGTCGGTCGCATTCCGCGCGCCGCAGATCGCAGTGGTCAACAATGTTGACGTCGCAATGGTGACGGATCCGGCGCAGATCAAGGATGCACTGGCGCGGCAAGCCTGCAAACCGGTGCGCTGGGTGGAAACCATACGCGCGTTCGCAGATCAGGGCGTCACCCATGTCGTCGAATGCGGCCCTGGCAAAGTGCTGGCGGGATTGACCAAACGCATCGATGACAGATTGCACGGATTTGCGGTTACTGACCCGGCATCCCTGGGGCAAGTCATAGGGGCGCTGCGATGAATACATTGAACGGCAGGGTCGCGCTGGTGACCGGTGCATCGCGCGGCATCGGCAATGCCATCGCGCTGGCGTTGGGTGCGGCGGGCGCGACCGTTGCCGGCACGGCGACCACCCCCGCCGGGGCCGAGGGAATTACCAGGGATCTGGCTGCCGCAGGGATTGTCGGCGCGGGTTACGCGATGGACGTCAACGATCCGGCGCAGGTCGATGCCACCCTGGCGACGATCCAGCAGCAGTGGGGGGAAGTTGCCATCCTGGTCAATAACGCGGGGATTACCCGGGACAATCTGCTGCTGCGGATGAAGGACGAGGAGTGGGACGCGATCATGTCCACCAACCTCAAATCGGTTTATCGCCTGTCCAAGGCGGTGATGCGCGGCATGATGAAGGCACGCAGCGGGCGGATTATCAGCGTGACCTCGGTAGTAGGTGCCATGGGCAACGCGGGGCAAAGCAACTATGCGGCCGCCAAGGCTGGTGTCGAAGGGTTTTCGCGGGCGCTGGCGCGGGAGGTCGGCAGTCGCAATATCACCGTTAACTGCGTGGCACCGGGCTTCATCGATACCGACATGACGCGGGGGCTCAGCGATGCCCAGCGCGAGGCCCTGGTCGGACAGATCCCCCTCGGGCGCCTGGGCACGGTTGCCGATATCGCGGGGGCAGTGGCCTATCTCGCCTCCGACGCGGCCGCCTATGTGACGGGCTGCACACTGCATGTGAACGGGGGCATGCATATGGGCTAAAATGCGCGGCGCGCTGCAGCCGGGCAAGGCACCCAAGCAATTCAGTATCTTATTGTTTTTAAAGGTTTTTTTAATTCAGGTTTGTGGTAGAATCCACGCTTTTACAGGATCATCCGGCGGCTGTGCCGCGGTTACGGACCGATCCCAACATCATCAAGCAACGCGAAAGGGGACAGTAGATGGAAAATATAGAGCAACGCGTCAAAAAGATTGTTGCCGAGCAGCTGGGCGTCAACGAAGCCGATGTCAAAAACGAGTCGTCTTTCGTCAACGATCTTGGCGCTGACTCCCTGGATACCGTCGAACTAGTGATGGCACTGGAAGAGGAATTCGAAACCGAGATTCCTGATGAAGAGGCCGAGAAAATCACCACCGTGCAGCAGGCCAGCGATTACATCAAGTCGCATCTGAAGGCGTAAATCCCTCGGGAGAGGGGATTCCCTTTCCCCTTGTTGCTCCACCCCATTGCCCCGGGAGCGCCATCGCGCTCCCTCTGCCTGCAATATGCCGCGTCCAACCGCCCGTAGAGTTGTCGTGACCGGACTGGGGATCATTTCCCCGGTAGGCATCGGCCTGACCGAGTCATGGTCGAATATCACCGCCGGAAGATCCGGCATCACGAGAATCACCCGCTTCGATGCCTCCGGCTATACCTCGCAGATTGCCGGCGAGGTCAAGGGATTTGATCCCGCGCAATACCTGCCCGCCAAGGAGGTGCGGCGCTTTGACGCGTTTATTCATTACGGGCTGGCGGCCGGCATTGACGCGATCAAGGATGCCGGACTGGATCTGCAACGGCTCAACCGCGAGACGATCGGGGTCTGTATCGGTTCGGGTATCGGCGGCCTGCCGCTGATCGAAGACACCCATAACGCTTTGCTGGCCGGTGGTCCACGCAAGATCTCTCCGTTTTTCGTGCCCGGATCGATCATCAACATGATCTCGGGACAGCTGTCGATCATGTACGGATTGCAGGGGCCAAACCTGGCGGTGGTGACCGCCTGCACGACCGCCAACCACAGCATCGGCGAGGCGGGGCGGCTGATCGAATACGGAGATGCCGACGTCATGATCGCCGGCGGTGCCGAGTCGACAGTGTCGCCACTCGGCATCGGCGGCTTTTGCGCAGCGCGCGCATTGTCCACGCGCAATGACGAACCTGCGGCAGCCAGTCGCCCCTGGGACAAGGACCGTGACGGCTTCGTGATGGGCGAGGGTGCCGGCGTGCTGGTGCTCGAGGAATATGAGCACGCGAAGGCGCGCGGTGCGCGGATTTACTGCGAACTGGCGGGTTACGGCATGAGCGCAGATGCGCACCACATCACTGCACCCTGCGAGGATGGCGCCGGCGCGGTGCGCTGCATGAACAATGCGCTGCGCAACGCCGGTTTGAATCATGATCAGGTCGACTACATCAACGCCCATGGCACTTCGACCTCGTTGGGCGACATTGCCGAGACGACGGCCGTGAAAAACTGCTTCGGCACGCATGCACGGAAGCTGGCGGTCAGTTCGACCAAGTCGATGACCGGGCATTTGCTGGGCGCGGCCGGTGGCGTTGAAGCGGTATTTTCAGTGCTGGCGATCCGCGATCAGGTCGCGCCGCCCACGATCAACCTGGCAAACCAGGATCCGCAGTGCGACCTCGACTATGTGCCCAACACGGCGCGTCCGATGAGAATCGATGTCGCGCTTTCCAATTCCTTCGGTTTTGGCGGCACCAACGGCAGTCTGGTGTTCCGCAAAATCTGAACTTCTCTTCCGGCATTCCGCCGGCTGATGCGGTGGGTAACCCTGCATGCCGATGATACTGGTTGATGGATCACCAGCAGCCACCATTGCCGTCGATGACCGCGGATTGGCCTATGGTGATGGCGTGTTCCGCACGCTCGCCATGTCCGATGGCCACGCACATTGCTGGGAGCAGCATTACGCCAAGCTCGCGGCAGACTGCCGCGCACTGGGGATCGTTGCCCCGGCCGTTGCGGATCTGATCCGCGATATCCAGACTGTGGCGGCACGGATGCCGGATTGCGCGCTGCGTATCACCGTGACGCGCGGCAGCGGTGGGCGCGGTTATGCGCTGCCTGAGCACCCGCAAGCGCGGCGCGTCGTTGCCGCCTCACCGTTGCCGGAATATCCCGCCAGCTGGCCGGAGCAGGGCGTGGCCGTGCGGTGGTGTACGCTGCGTCTCGCGGCACAGCCGCGTCTGGCCGGCATCAAGCATCTGAACCGCCTGGAGAACGTACTGGCCCGGGCCGAGTGGTGTGATCCGGCCATTGCCGAGGGGCTTCTGCTGGATGAGGCTGGCCAGGTGATCGAAGGCACGCGCTGCAATGTGTTCATCGTCGAAGGCGATGCGCTGGTAACGCCGGACTTGTCGCGTTGCGGCGTGGCGGGCGTCACGCGCGATCTGGTGATCGCCGCGGCCGGCCGCAACAGCCTGCGCTGCCGGATCGAGCCGATCAGCCGGACGCGACTGGAAGCCGCGGACGAGGTGCTGCTGGTCAACAGTCTGATCGGTGCATGGCCGGTCGCCGTACTGGAACACCGCAGGTGGTCAACGTTCAAGTTTGCGCCGCGCGTGCGAAAATGGCTCGATGCGTTCCGTCGTTCGTCTCATTAAATTTCTGATTCTGTCCGGCGTTTCTGTGGCGCTGTTGGCTGCGGCTGGACTGTATTACTACGCGCACAGTGAACTGGTTCTGAAGCAGTCGCCGGTGACGTTCGAAGTGCAACCGGGCAGCAGCCTGAAGGCCGTGGCTACGCAGCTCGCTGCAGCCGGGGTCGTCGAGCAGCCGGAGCTGTTCGTGCTGTTAGCGCGGTTGCGCGGCGATTCCACCAAGCTCAAAGCCGGCAATTACGAGTTTGGCCGTTCGCTGACGCCGCTGGAATTGCTGAACCGGATTACACGCGGGGACGTGACACAGGTGGCGATCACCTTTGTCGAAGGATGGACCTTTCGGCAAATGCGCCAGGCGCTGCGGGATCATCCGCAGGTTCGCCTCGAGACAGCGACACTGACTGAGGCGGAACTGCTGCAGAAGCTGGGCATTGCGCAGCCGGCGGCCGAAGGCTGGTTTTTCCCCGACACTTATTACTTCAGCGAAGGTGCCAGTGATCTGGCGATCCTGCGCCGTGCCCATCAGCTGATGCGGCGCCACCTGGAACAGGAATGGGCGCGCCGGGCGCCGGACCTGCCGCTCCAATCGCCGACGGAGGCACTGATTCTGGCCTCCATCGTCGAGAAGGAAACCGGCCGGCCGGAAGAGCGCGGCCTGGTCGCAGCGGTATTCATCAACCGCTTGCGTATCGGCATGCGGTTGCAGACCGACCCGTCGGTGATCTACGGGATGGGGGACGCGTTCGACGGCAACATCCGCAAGCGCGATCTGAGCACCGATACGCCCTACAATACCTATACCCGTGCCGGACTGCCACCTACGCCGATTGCCATGCCAGGACTCGATGCCTTGCGCGCGACGCTGAATCCGGCGTCGAGTGATGCGCTGTATTTTGTCGCGCGCGGCGACGGTACCTCGGAATTTTCACGCAAGCTGAGCGAGCATGAGCGGGCAGTGACCCGGTACCAGCGCAGGGGGCAACCGTGAATCGTGGCAAGTTCATCACGCTGGAAGGCATGGATGGCGCCGGCAAGACCACGCATCTGGAATGGTTGCGCGGGCGGCTGGAAGCGCGCGGCGTGTTGCTGACGATGACCCGGGAGCCGGGGGGAACACCTTTGGGTGAAACGCTGCGCAAATTGCTGCTTGACAGCCATGACCCGCTCCATCCGGATACCGAGGCGCTGCTGATGTTTGCGGCACGCCGTGAACATATCGCGCAGGTCATTGCACCGGCGCTGGAGGCCGGCCGCTGGGTCCTGTGCGACCGATTTACCGATGCAACCTATGCCTATCAGGCCGGTGGCAGCGGCTTGGAATGGGCGCGCGTGGCGGAACTCGAGCGCTGGGTGCAGGGCGCTTTACAACCGGACCTGACGCTGTATTTCGATCTGGATCCGCAGATCGGGCGGGCACGGGCGCGCCAGGCGCGGGTACCGGACCGGTTTGAGCGGGAGCAGGATGCGTTTTATGCGCGCGTACGCGCAGCCTATTTGCGGCGAGCAGCAGAACATCCGGAGCGCATTCGGGTCATCAACGCTGCGCGGAGCATTCCACCGATTCAAGTAGAACTTGAAACAATTATCTCAACACTTTGATTAAAAAGAATTGTTTCTGAAACAGAGCTCATTTAAATCTGGATTACATAACCTCATTTATCTAATTGATTTTTAATGACTATATGGTTTAACAACGAGCTCGGCAGCTTGCTGGCACAAAAGGATCAGCTGGCGCATGCCCTGCTGATCAAAGGTCCTCGCGGCATCGGCAAACAAGGTTTGGGGCTGGACCTGGCGCAGGGGTTGCTATGCGAGAGTCCGGCCGCCACCGGCACCGCATGCGGTCACTGCCAAGCCTGCAACTGGTTCGCAGCGGGGGCACATCCCGACTTCCGCGCCATTGAGCCGGTGACCGACGATCAGGTTGACGGTGACGAAGGTGCGCGCAAACTCAAGAGCAGCGCCTGGATCAGCATCGAGCAGGTGCGCGAACTCCATGATTTTATTTATGTTTCCAGCCATCGTGGCGGCAGAAAAGTCATTCTGGTCAACCCCGCCGAGGCACTGAATGTCAGCGCCGCAAATGCGTTGCTGAAGAATCTCGAAGAACCTCCGCCCCTGACGCATTTCATCCTGATCAGCCATCGACCACACCGGCTGGCACGCACCATCGTCAGCCGGTGCCGGCAGCTAAGCTTGCGCCAGCCGGACCCGGCAACGGCACTGGCCTGGCTGCGCGAACAGGGCGTTGTCGATCCCGAGGTCGCGCTGGCGCAATCCTCTGGCGCACCGCTGCTTGCATTGGCAGCGAGCGAAGGCGACGAATTGGCCGGACGCCGCGAGTTCCTGTCGCGGATAGCACCGGTGGATTTTGATCCCCTGATGACGGCAGAAGCGTTCCGCGACCTGCCGCTCGAGCGGTTCATCGGCTGGCTGCAGAAATGGACCTATGACATTGCGGTGCAACGCATGCTGGGAAGCGTGCGCTTCAACCCCGATCTGGCCCGCGAACTCGGCGCCATCGCGACACGCGTCGAACCGCAGGCGGCAATACGGCTGCACCGCAAACTGGTGCGCGAGCAGCGCAATATCCAGCACCCGCTGAACGGACGCCTGTACATTGAAAGCGTGCTGCTGGCCTATGCGACGCTGGTAAATGCGGCCATTCGTTCCGCGTGAGCGCCATGCTGGTCGACTCGCATTGCCATCTCGATTTTCCGGAGCTCGCCGGTAATCTGCCCGCGGTGCTGGCTACCATGCGCGACAATGATGTGGGTGCTGCGCTGTGCGTCAGTGTCACCATCGAGGATTTTCCGAAAGTTCTCGCGCTGGCAGAGCACAACGACATGCTCTATGCGTCGGTGGGCGTGCATCCGGATTACCCCGATCTGCGCGAACCGTCAGTGGCCGAACTGGTCGAACTGGCGCGGCATCCAAAAGTCGTCGCTATTGGTGAGACCGGGCTCGATTACTACCGGCTGAGCGGGGATCTCGAATGGCAGCGGCAGCGCTTTCGGACCCATATCCGGGCTGCGCGCCAGGCTCGAAAACCGCTGATCATCCATACCCGTTCAGCCGCGGCAGACACCTTGCGGCTGATGCAGGAAGAGAGCGCGGGGGAGGCGGGCGGCGTGATGCACTGCTTTACCGAACGCTGGGAGGTGGCACAGGGTGCGCTGGACCTGGGTTTCTATATCTCCTTCTCCGGTATCGTGACCTTCAAGAACGCCAAGGAATTGAAGGAGGTCGCCCGACGGGTACCACTGGACCGGCTGTTGGTGGAGACCGACTCGCCCTATCTGGCCCCGGTCCCTCACCGTGGCCAGACCAACCAGCCGGGATGGGTCAAGCACGTGGCTGAGGAAGTGGCGCGGCTGCAGGGGCGCAGTTTTGCCGAAGTTGCCGCACAAACCACTGAGAACTTTTTTAAACTTTTCAATATAAACAAATAGATAAATGATATTCTTGAATCGTATTCTAATTATCGCATTGACCACATTTTGGGGATACAGCGGCGCCGTACAGGCGGGTGCATACGAGGACATGCTGCAAGCCATCCACATGGGTGACGAAAAAACAATCAGCGAGCTGCTCCGACGCGGAATGGAGGTCGACACCGTCAACCCCAAGGGGGACACACTGCTGATGCTGGCAGCGCGGGAAGGCAAGCCCGGTGTCGTCAGAGCCATTCTTGCCGCCCGGCCCAAAGTGTATCTGCGCAACCCGGTCGGCGAATCGGCATTGATGCTGGCCACCATCATGGGCCACACCGAGGTCGTGCAGTTGCTGCTGCAGGCGGGTGCTCCGGTGAACCAGAGTGGATGGACGCCGCTGATTTACGCGGCGGCCGGCAATCGTGCCGATGTCGCCCGGCTGCTGATCGCCAGGGGTGCTGATGTCAATGCGCCGGCTGAAAACGGTACCACGGCCTTGATGATGGCGGCGCGGGAAGGTCACCTGCAGATGTTGTTGTTGCTGCTGGAGCATGGTGCGGATGCAAAGTACGTATCGCCGTTCGGGCATTCGGCGCTGAGCCTGGCCAGGGATCGCGATCATCCCGAAATCGCCGCGGTCCTGCTCAAGGCTGGCGTGCAGGAGTAGCGGTCTCAGGGTGCCGGCGATACGGGATTTGCGCGCCGGGATCGCCCAAGTGTAAATTCGTATAATGTGTATTATGTAAAATTAGTAAGGGCCGAATTCGACACCAGATCAGGCGACGCCCATCCCTCAATTCCGGGCCACCTTCCGCCCGTAGTCCCCAATCGCCGCGACCATGCGGTCAAGTTCGGCATCGACCCGCGCCTTCGCCCCACGATCGTACGAATAGCACAGCAACGCCAGGTCCTCGAACAGGCCATGCACCCGCGGCACGCTGGCGTAGACCAGCTTGCGATAGGTGTCCTGCACCGCCGGAATTTGCACGAACTCGCGGCCGTCCTCCCAGTAAATCGACAGCGTGATGATCTGCGTATTCAGCCGCAGCAGGCGCACGATGAACTCGAACCGGACCGTGTGCATGCCCTTGGAGCGCAATTCAATCAACTTCTCCTGCGGCAGCGACTCACCCCGCTTCAACGCGGCGATGGCTTCCATGTCACTCGCGATCACGATCATCCCTGAGCGTCCCTGTTATTGCTGGTGCCGCAAAGTATGCGTGACGGCTCAGGGGCAGGCAAACCTAACATTCCGATAATTTTGCCGATCAATCGGTGTGGAATAGATCACGTTTCCCCGCGTAACAGGATTGAAGGATGCCGGCATGCTTCCGGCATCCTGCGTGTCAGATGCGCTCCAGCACCACCGCCATGCCTTGCCCGCCGCCGATGCACAGTGAAACCAGCGCGTATTTGCCGCCAGTGCGCTGCAGCTGCCGGGCCGCGGTCAAGGCAATCCGTGCCCCGGACGCGCCCAGCGGATGGCCGACCGCGATGGCGCCGCCATTCGGATTGACGCGCTGGTCATCGAAGGCCACGCCCAGCCCCTTGAGGCAGGCCAGCACCTGGGTCGCAAAGGCTTCATTGATCTCGATAATATCCATGTCCTTGATGCTGAGCCCGACCCGCGCCAGCGCTTTTTTCGAAGCGGCTACGGGACCGATGCCCATGATGTGCGGCGGCACACCCATCGCGGCGCTGGCAATGATGCGTGCCATCGGCTTGACGCCGGCCTTCTCTCCGGCAGCGAGCGAACCCACCACCAAGGCGACGGCACCGTCGTTGACGCCGGACGCATTGCCCGCAGTGGTCACGCCGCCCTCGTACAGCGCCTTCATTTTGGCCAGTGTGGCCAGGTCGCTGCCCGGACGCGGATGCTCATCCTCGGCAACCGGCGGCACCGGCCCCTTGCGGCTAGCCGGCATTTCAACGGGGGAAATTTCGCCCGCGAAAAAACCTTCGCCTTTGGCCAGTGCATATTTCTGCTGTGATGCCGCAGCAAAGGTGTCTGCCTGTTCCCGCGTGATGCTGTACTCGCGCGCCAGGTTGTCGGCCGTCTGCGGCATCTGGTCGTCACCAAACTGCTTGGTCAGCTTCGGGTTGGAAAAACGCGGACCGATGGTGCTGTCGTAGAGCTTGATGTCGCGGGCAAATGCGGTCTCTGCGCGACTCATCACCAGCGGCGAGCGGCTCATGCTCTCGACGCCGCCGACGATGAACACATCACCCTCGCCCGCAGTGATCGAATGCGCGGCATGCGCCAGTGCGCCGAGACCGCTGGCGCAATTGCGCTGCAGTACGGTGCCCGGAATTTCAATCGGGAACCCGGCGGACAGGCCGGCATGGCGTGCGACGCAGCGGCTGTCCTCGCCGCCCTGATTGGCGCAGCCGACGACGATGTCCTCGACCTGCTCCACCTTGAATTTCGATTTCGCCATGACGTTTTTCATGACGTCCGCGAGCAGGTCGTCGGGGCGGACTTTCGCCAACGTGCCGCCATGGCGGCCGAACGGGGTACGCAGTCCTTCATACAGGTAAGCGTTGAGCATGTTTTTTTCCTCTCAGGTGATCAGGGTTCAGGGGTCAGCAGCGAGACGCCGAGCTTGGCGCGCCGCGTCAGCCAGATGTTGGGGCGATAACGGGGGTCGGCATAGAGATTGTTCATGTTGGTCAGAACCCGGTGCATGCGCTCGACGCCCACCACGTCGCCGAACTTCAGCGGGCCGTTCGGATAATTCAGGCCGAGTGTGACAGCCTTGTCGATGTCCGCCGGCTGTGCGGTGCGGCTTTGTGCGATCGAGCAGCCGATATTGACGATCATCGCCACAATGCGCTGGGCAATGAATCCCGGGCTATCGCGGCAGACCGTCACCGGCACGCCGTCGGAGGCCAGCAGGCCGTGGGCGGCATCGCGCACCGCCGGATCGGTGACTGGGGTGCCCATTATGGTGCGGCGCTTGACCATCGGGAACAAGGTATCGACGGCCACCGTACGTTTCGGATCCAGTCCTTCTTCCACAGCGCAGCTGGTTGCATCGTTCCCGACCGGCGCGACCAGAATCAGTGCTTTTGCCGAAGGTTTATCGCCGCTTTCAACGGTTGCCCCAAGTTTGGCCAGCAGCGCTGCCAATACCTCGTGGCCTTGCGGCTCGGCTTTGCTGATCCAGACGCTGGTCGGCCGCGCCGCCGGCGCCGGTGCTTCCGGCGCGATGATCGGCTTCATTTCCGCGTCGTAGTCATAAAAGCCCTTCTTGCTCTTGCGACCCAGCACGCCGGCCTCGTAGCGCGATTGCATGATCAGGTTGGGGCG
>RPOR01000041.1 GCA_003820645.1 Betaproteobacteria bacterium | reverse complement strand
GGGGCGGCACCGGCCTCGGCGTGGGGGGCGGCGTCGACGGTTTCGGCGCCGCGGTCGGCTCATTAACCGGCCTGGCCGCGGCAGGCGGCTTCGGCGGCGCGCGCAGGATCATCGTTTTCTCGAAATCCTCATTCGCACCCTGACCGGCGGCAGGCCCACCGGCAATGTATTTCAGCTTGTACTTGCCGATCTCGATCACATCGTTGTTTTGCAGGATGTGTTTCTTGATCGGGCTGCCGTTGACCACCGTGCCATTGGTCGAGCCGAGATCCTCGAGAAACGAATCGTTGAGGATCGTGACGATGCAGGCATGCTCGCCGCTTACCGCCAGGTTCTCGATCTGGATATCGTTCGACGATTTGCGGCCGATCGTGATCCGCTCCTTGTCGAGCGGCACTTCGCGGATCATCGAGCCTTCAAGAGAAAGTATCAACTTCGCCATAGTAGTATCCCCGTTACTTATCTGAACCAGGACTTCAACCGGTCAACCAAACCAGCGCGGGCCGGGAAACTCTTCAGCACACGCGCCAGAATAACCGAAACATTGTCACGGCCGCCATTGTCGTTCGCTTGCTGGACCAGTTGCTCTGCCGCCAGAGGCAGATTGGCCTGCAACGACGCCAGCGTCAACTCCATTGCCTCATCGGTCACCATGTCATTGAGACCGTCGGAGCACAGCAGATAGATATCGCCGATCTGCACCGGGTAGCTGTGCACTTCAGCCTCGACCTCCGGATCGATGCCGACCGCCCGCGTAACCAGGTTCTTGTTCTGCGAGTGGCGCGCCTGCTCCTTGGTGATCAGTCCGCTGTCGATCTGTTCCTGCAGCAACGAGTGATCCCTGGTGAGCTGCTCCAGCTTCCCGTCGCGGAACCGGTAGAGCCGCGAATCCCCGATATGGCCGACCACCAGCGCGTTGTCGTGCCACAGTGCGACGACCAGCGTGGTACCCATGCCGGAATACTGGGACTGGCCCTGCGCCGCCTGAAATATCGCGTTGTTGGCACGCATCGCATGTTCGCCGACCAGCCGCTCTGCCGTCGCGGTATCGAGTGCGCCATTCACCGCAGCCAGCGCTTTTTTCAGCTCTGAACTGACCATCGCCACCGCGATGCCGCTGGCCACTTCTCCCGCATTGTAGCCACCCATGCCGTCGGCCAGCACGGCCAGACCCAATCCGGCATCGGCCGCTATGCTGTCCTCGTTGTGCGAGCGCACCATGCCCGGGTGGGTGGCAGTCGCGACTTCGATGACGTTCGACATGTTGCTCATCGATTGGCCTCAGGCCCCCGTCGCAACCGGAGCCGGTTTTGCCGCCAGCGTGCCCAGGCACAGCCGGATGGCCCTGGCCATCTGCTCGCCGCTCTGATACCGCTGATCGGGATCCTTGGCCAGTGCCCTGTTGGTCACCGCAGCAACGCACGCCGGCAATGCGGGTTTCAATGTGCGGATGTCCGGATGCTGCTCGTTGGCGATCTTGAACATCAGCTGCGCCATCGAGTCGCCCTGGAAAGGCAGGCTGCCGCAGAGCATCTGGTAGAGGGTTACACCCAGTGAAAACAGGTCGGAACGGCCCTCGACTTTCTTGCCGGCGAGCTGCTCCGGCGACATGTAGGACGGCGTGCCGAGCACCATTCCGGTCTTGGTCTTCGACGAGTCGGTGATGCGCGCGATGCCGAAATCAGTCACTTTCGCGGTATCGCTTTCCGGTTCGTACATGATGTTTGCCGGCTTGATGTCACGATGCACGACATTCTGCTGGTGCGCGTACCCCAACGCCTCGCTGACGCGCGCGATGATTGACAGCACTTGCGTTACCGGCAGCAATGCATCGGGTTTCGTGAACGGGACCAGATCACGGCCTTTGAGAAACTCCATCGCGATATAGGCCAGATCATGTTCTTCACCGGCATCGTAAATGGTGACGATGTTGGGATGAGTCAGGCGCCCGGCAGTTTCCGCTTCGCGAAAAAAGCGCTCCTTGACCTCGACCAGTTCGTCGCCCTCGAACTCCTGCGACAGCGCCATGGTCTTGATCGCCACCACGCGCCCGATCTTGGGGTCCTTGCCGAGGTAGACGACGCCCATCGCACCCTTGCCGAGTTCCTTCTCGACCTGATAGCGGCCGAGCATCGGCTTCTCCATGCCGCCGCCGGCGAGCATCATGGTCCCGCCCGGATGGCCTTGCGCACCGCCGAGAATCACCGTTTCCGACAGCGCCTTGGCCCGCGTCAACCGCTGCTCGAGATCGCGGAACTTGGGGTTGAACTCGGCCATGTAGCGGAACACCGATTCCGCCTTGTTGAACTGGCGCTTGCGTTCGAAATCCAGCGCCAGGCTGTAGAGGTTTTCCATCACCGGATCCGTCAGCGGGCATTGCCGGAACTTGTCCCAGGCCAGATCGAGTTGACCCTGGGCCTGGTAGGCAATACCGAGCATGCGATTGGACTCTGCGGAATCGGCGTCGGATCTTTCCTTGCCGCGCTCGGTAACGAGAAAGCGCTTGGTGGTCAGGGCGGCATAGCCGACGGCAAGCAGCGCGACCGAACTCATGAACTGGATCCAGGTGAGCTGGGTCACCATCAGGCCGAAATGTGCGCCGATCAGCGATGCGCCGACGGCCAGGCTGAGTATCGCGGCAATGCCCGCCTTCAGCCGCGGCAGGACGACAATCAAATACAGCGCCACTGCCAGAAAGACACCGAACTGCACCCAGATACCCCACGACGGTGTGACAAAAAAATGCTCGCCGAGAATACTCGACACCGTATGCGCCAGCGTCAGCACCGGGGCTGTCGCCGGCGACAGCGGCGTGACCTGCGCCGAACCGAGGCCGGCAGCCGTAGCGCCGATCAGCACGATCTTGTCCTGGAATTTGGCGGCGGGCACTTTGCCGCTCAACACGTCAAAAAACGAGTCCACCGGAAACGCCGAGCGGCCGTCGCGGTCGGCATAAAAGAAGGTGTGCATGCGCAGCTCGGAATCAGTACGAACCCGCAGCTTGCCAAGCTGCAATGATTCGCCCCAAGCCGGCTTGATATCGGGGACGCCGAGGTTCAGGCTGCGCGCGGCCACCACCACCGACAGCGCGGGAAAAACCTGATCGTAGTAACGAACCAGCAGTGGTTCGGCGCGCACCGCACCATCGACATCGATATCGGCGTTCAAGTGCCCGATGCCGGCGGCGGCCGCGCCCAGTTCGGCAACCGGATACAATGGAAACACACCGGGAGGCGGCAGCGTGTCCACCCCGCGCGACCCCGCCATGCCATTGGCCAGCACATAGGCGGGCAGTGGTTTGTCGGGATTGCCTTGGGGTTCAGCCAGTTGCTGGAACACCAGCGGCAGTACGACGTTGCCGGCGCGCTGCATGCTGCCGGCGAGTTTGCGGTCGGTGTTGAGCGCCTGCTCGGCTTCGGCCAGCACCGCACCAATCCGTGCCAGACCATCGTTGGCGTCGGTGGCCTTGCCTGGATTCGGTGCAGCAGGCACCGTCAGCTCATTCTGCAAAGCCAGCAGCTTCTCGATGTACGTCAACCCGGCATCGCGCTGCGGCTCAAAAAAGAATGTCGTATTGGCAACGACCTTGGCTTTGGCGCCGGCGAGCAGGTCGACCATCCGCGCATGGACTTCGCGCGACCAAGGCCAGCGGCCGATGTTGGCGATGCTGGCGTCGTCGATGGCGATCACCGCAATGCGGTCGGACGGTGAGCGGGAAGCGGCCTGGACGCCGAGATCGTAGGCCTTGCGCTCCAGGCTCTGCAGCAGGTCCCCGCGAGCTGCAACCAGCATGACTACGGCGACGATGAGCCCGAGAAACCAGTCGGCTTTCCAGAAACCCAGTTTTTTCATCCCTTTTTGCGCCCGTTCCGCGTTGTTTTTGTGTTTCTGATGAATGGCTTACGACGGAGTTTGAGGGATTTTACGATATTCGCCTCTGAAAGCTATGTTTTTTTAAGGACTTAGTGTCAAAACTCACGCGCAATTACCGCCGTTCCGACTACCGGTCGCGAAATACCGACGGACGTGCAACCAGCGCCATGGTGATGCCCAGCGCGCCTTGGAGAATTCGATAAATACCAATAAAAACAATGAGTTAATTCAGTCTCGAAAAAAAGGCCACGCCGTGGCGTGGCCAGACGTCGGCCGCCGTGTTGGGGCTGATCGGCCCCGCTCCGCGGGCGCCGATCGCTCAGGTTCCCAGCAATGCTCCTTTTGCCAGCCCATGGGCACGCGCAAATTCACCGCCCGACAGCTTCTTGCCGTCTTCGCCGCGGGCGCGCAGCACCTCGATGACGCCGCCCTGGGCAGTCACTTTGAAACTGGAGTCGGTAACGTCCGACACTTCGCCGATCTTGCCGGCGACATCGGCGTAGCGGCGAAACAGATGTTTCCGGGCGTCGAAAATCTGCACTTTCCTGCCGTTGAGCGTTGTCCATGCACCCGGCGCCGGATTGGTGCCGCGGATCAAGTTGTAGACGAAGTCAACGTGGTTCGACCACTGAATATGGGCCTCACCGGGGCGGCACCACCCCTCATAGCTCGCCTGCGATTCGTCCTGGACCGTCTCGGTGTGTTTGCCGGCAAACACCAGGTCGGCCGCCTCAAGCATGGCCTGCACCCCCATCGGGAACAGCTTGTTGAAATACACCTCGCCGATGGTCTCGTCGGGTCCGATATCGCAGGTTTTCTGCAGGATCACCGGACCTTCGTCGAGTCCCTCGTTCGGCCGGAAAATGGTCAGCCCGGTTCTGGTGTCGCCGCGGATGATCGGCCAGTTGATCGACGACGGGCCGCGATATTTCGGCAGCAACGACGGGTGATACTGGATCGTACCCAGCCGCGGCAAATGGACAAATGTGTCCGGCGCAAACTGCAGCACATAGGCCATCACGCCGATATCGACGTTCAGGGCCTTCAGGGCATCATGCGCTTCCGGCACGCGCAACGACGGGAACTGAAATACTTTCAGGCCGTGCGCTTCCGCAGCGGTGCGCAGCGGGTCGGCCTTGGCGCCGGGTTTCTCCGGCGCGCAAAACACGCCGGCAACTTCATCCTTGCGGGCAAGAAAAGCCTCCAGCACCGACTTGCCGAAATCCTGCTGCCCGATGATTGCGATTTTCATGTCTTGTATCCTCTTGGTCTGCCCGGTGATGCTCAGGCTTTTTTCTTCGGCGGAGCACTGAATGCGCCGGCGCCCTTCAGTTTGCCGATCTGCTCGTCACCGTAGCCCAGCACATCCTTCAGCACTTCATCGGTGTGTTCGCCGAGCAGCGGCGAACGCTTGATCACGGCCGGGGAAGCGGACAGCTTGATCGGCATGCCCACGTTGTACCACTTGCCGCGCTGCGGATGGTCGAGTTCGACGTACATGTCGCGGCCCCGGATGTGCTCGTCGTTGGCCAGGTCCTCGGTGGACATGATCGGACCGCACGGTACGTCCAGCGGATTCAGTATCGCCATGAACTCGCGCTTGGTGTATTTCTCCGCAAACTTGTTGATCAGCGTCCACATCAATGGCTGGTTCTTGCGGCGCTCGCCGATAGTGGAAAACTTGGGATCGGTTGCCAGATCGGGCATACCCAGGTCGGGCCCGATGCGCTTCGCCAGCGCATCCCAGACAGCCTCCTGGACCACGATGTAAAGCCAGTCGTTGGCACCGTGGGGCTTGCAATGGATCGCGTTGCCGAGCTGGCCACCGCCCGAATCGTTGCCGGCGCGCGGCACCTCGCCCATATTCTGATAAGTCGGCACCGAATACTCCGACAGCGACTGCCGGGTCAACCGCTGGTGGTCGCGCCACTTCACGCGGCACAGATTCATCACCCCGTCCATCATCGCGACTTCGACGTATTGCCCCTGGCCGGTGCGGTTCGCCTGGTGCAGCGCCGCCAGCAGGCCGATTGCCAGATGCAGGCCGGTGCCGGAATCGCCGATCTGCGCGCCGGTCACAAACGGCGGGCCGTCGGGCATGCCGGTCGTGCTCATCGCGCCGCCCATCGCCTGCGCGACATTCTCGTAGGCCTTGAAATCGGCATAAGGTCCGCTGGAGCCAAAGCCCTTGATCGAGCCCATGACGATTTTCGGGTTGATTTCATGGATCTTTTCCCAGGTGAAACCGAAGCGATCGAGCACGCCCGGGCCGAAGTTCTCCATGATGATGTCGCATTTCTTCAGCAGATCGACGAATACGGCCTTACCTTCGGCGTTCTTCATGTTGACGGTGATCGAACGCTTGTTGCAGTTGAGCATCGTGAAATACAGGCTGTCGGCGTTGGGCACGTCACGCAATTGGCCGCGCGTCGCGTCGCCCTGCGGCGGCTCGAACTTGATCACGTCCGCGCCCATCCACGCCAGCAGCTGCGAGCACGTCGGGCCCGCCTGCACGTGGGTCATGTCGAGAATTCGAACACCCTTTAAAGCTTCCATTCTGATCTCCAAAAATTCTGCGGCAGATTGAAAGGCTGACTGCCTGTTGTATTCGCTACAGTGACTGCGGCAGCAAACCCCTCCGCAATATTAAATGCAGTTACGCCGCGCCACCGCTAACCCGTTACCCCGGCGGGAGGCCGCAACTATAGGTAATGGCCACCACCCTAGCCTTGACCAGAGTCAAGATTCCACTCCAAAAATTTAATTAATAAACAAATAGTTATATAATTCAACGACCTGCTTTCATCCGTGCTTTCGTTCGCCGCTCATGACCCAGCTTGCACTGCATCCCCAGTCCAAAATCATCCGCCTGCAACTGCGGCAGAACCTGGTTCTGAAAAACCTCGGCGCGGCGCAGTGGAACGAATTCGAGCCGCTGCTGGAAATCATCGACTACACCAAGGGCGAAACACTGGAACTCCAGGGCACGCATCCCATGGAGCAGTATTTCGTCATCGACGGCATTTTGAAACGGACGGTCTCCAATTCGCATGGCAAGGAGATGATTTTGCGGTTCGCCGCCGAAAGCGACATCGACACCAGCTACGCCGCATGGCGGCTGAAGACGCCGATGCCGTATTCGATACGTGCGGTCACGCGCGTGCGCGCGGCCAAACTGTCGATGCTGCAGTGGGCTGCATTCCTCGAACGGCATGCCCGAATAAAGGGCGAGTTCGAGCTTGAAGTAATGAAGCTGATGAGCGAAGTCATGGCGCACACCATTACCCTGCATCTGCTCGATGCGCCGGGTCGCGTGCAGCGCTTTATGCGCAAGCACACTGAACTCGCCGAACGCCTGCCGAAAAAGGAACTGGCCTCTTATTTGAATCTGTCACCGGAAACGCTGAGCCGGTTGAAGCGGCGCGGAAAAATCTGACTCCGCCCGGGCGGACAGCGCGGCTGCGTTTGATGCATCGCAATACCCATGGACTGCAGGCCCAATTGGACAGTCCGGGTGCAAAAATTGACCGGGGTCAAGAGTGCATGTCCGCACCCCGCCCTATGATACGCCCCAGCAAATCACAACCACCGAACCACAACCGGATTCGAGTGGTGTGGATCCGCCGCAAATCGACGCAATTCGGCCTTGTTTGCCCCCCGCGGCGGATTCAGATGCGAAAAATACCTGTTCAATCGACGGCAAGAACGCGAGGCATCCCGACATGACGACTGACACGCAATCACCAGAACTGACCGACGGCTTTCACCTGGTCATCGACGCCCTCAAGCTGAACGGCATCGACACGATCTTCGGTCTGCCCGGGATCCCCATCACCGACCTCACCCGCAAGGCACAGGCGGCAGGCATCCGCGTGATTTCGTTTCGCCATGAGCAAAACGCCGGCAACGCCGCCGCCATCGCCGGTTTCATGACGCAAAAACCGGGCATCTGCCTGACGGTGTCCGCCCCCGGCTTCCTCAACGGACTGACTGCACTGTCCAACGCCACCACCAACTGCTTTCCGATGATCCTGATCAGCGGCTCCAGCGAGCGCGAGATCGTCGACCTGCAGCAGGGTGACTACGAGGAGATGGACCAGCTGGCGATCGCCAAGCCGCTGTGCAAGGCCGCTTTCCGCGTGCTGCACGCCGAGGACATCGGTGTCGGCATCGCGCGTGCCATCCGCGCTGCCGTCTCCGGGCGGCCCGGAGGCGTCTACCTCGACCTGCCGGCCAAGCTGTTCGCGCAGACGATGGACGCGGCAGCCGGCAAGGCGTCGCTGATCCAGGTGGTCGACCCGGCCCCGCGCCAGATCCCGGCCCCGGACGCCGTGCAGCGCGCCCTCAATCTGCTGAAGGGTGCCAAGCGTCCGCTGATCGTGCTGGGCAAGGGCGCGGCCTACGCACAGGCCGACGCGGACATCCGTGCCCTCGTCGAGAAGACCGGCATTCCCTACCTGCCGATGTCGATGGCCAAGGGCCTGTTGCCCGACACGCACCCGCAGTCCGCTGCCGCTGCCCGCTCCTATGTGCTGCCCGAGGCTGACGTGGTGATGCTGATCGGCGCCCGCCTGAACTGGCTGTTGTCGCACGGCAAGGGCAAGACCTGGGGCGGCAAATCCCACAAGGATTGGGGCGGCCAGAAGTTCATCCAGATCGACATCTCGCCGCAGGAGGCCGACAGCAACGTCCGCATCGACGCCCCGGTGGTCGGTGACATCGGTTCCTGCGTGGCGGCGATGCTTGGCGGCATCAGCACCATGGGCAGCGGCTGGCCCAAGCCGTCTCCGGACTGGCTCGGCGCCATCGACGAGCGCAAGGACAGGAATATCGCCAAGATGGCCGAGACGCTGGCCAAGAACCCGGTGCCGATGAATTTTCACAGCGCGCTGAACGTGATGCGCGACATCATCAAGACCAACCCGGACGCCATTCTGGTCAATGAAGGCGCCAACGCGCTGGACTTCACGCGCAGCATTGTCGACATGTACAAGCCGCGCAAGCGCCTCGACGTCGGCACCTGGGGCGTCATGGGGATCGGCATGGGCTTTGCCGTCGCGGCCGCCGTGGTCAGCGGCCAGCCGGTAATCGCGGTCGAGGGCGACAGCGCCTTCGGTTTCTCCGGCATGGAAGTCGAGACCATCTGCCGCTACAACCTGCCGGTGTGCGTGGTGGTTTTCAACAACAACGGCGTCTACCGCGGCACCGACGTCAATCCGACCGGCGGCCCCGACGTGGCGCCCACCGTGTTCGTCAAGGGTGCACGCTATGACAAGCTGATGGAGGCCTTCGGTGGCGTCGGCGTGCATGTCACGACGCCGGCGGAATTGCGCAAGGCCGTGGAAGCAGCCGTCCGCTCGCGCAAGCCCACGCTGATCAATGCGGTCATCGATGAGACGGCCGGCACCGAAAGCGGCCGCATCACCAGCCTGAATCCGACGAGCGGAAAAAAGAAATAATCAGCAGGACATCAACCGGGCTGCGGAAACCCCGCTCCAGGCACACCCGCCTGCAGCGGCAGAGTCGCTTCGTCCGGCAACCACCGGATCAGGTTTGAACGCGCCGGCCGGGACAACGTGGCGCGCATGCCGTCAGTCGACTGGGCGGAAGTCGGCGCGCGTTTAATCACGCGGCCCGACGGCGAACGCGGGGCCACCCATTTTCCGGCATCTCCCGAAAAAACTCGCGCCCCGACCCGACCTCACGCCCGACGCCCGGTCCGGCACTGGAGCGTTGCCACGGAATCTGACCTGTGCCGCGTCAAATCCTGCGGCGATCAGGATCTACCGTTGCCGCAGCAGCGATGCCTTCAACTTGCTCAGCAGCGGCCATAACAACATCAGCAGCCCCAGCGCCATGATGCTGCCGACGAGACCGTTGGAGAAAAATATGCTCACGTCGCCCTGGGACATCAGCATCGCCTGCCGGAATGCGCTCTCGGCCTGGTCGCCCAGCACCAGCGCCAGCACCAGCGGCGCCAGCGGATAGGCCAGCTTCTTGAACGCGTAGCCCGCGACCCCGAACAGCAGCATCAGCCAGATGTCGAGCATGGCGTTATGCACGGTGTACGCACCGACAGCGCAAATCACGATGATGACCGGGGCAATAATCGAGAACGGCACGCGCAGGATCGCCGCGAACAGCGGCACGCAGGTCAGCACGATGATCAGGCCGGCGATGTTGCCCAGATACATGCTGGCGATCAGCCCCCACACGAAATCCTTCTGTTCGACAAACAGCAGCGGGCCCGGCTGCAGCCCCCAGATCAGCAGACCACCGAGCAGCACGGCGGCCGTCGGCGAACCCGGGATGCCCAGCGAAATCATCGGCAGCAACGCCGCGGTGCCGGCGGCATGCGCAGCCGTCTCCGGCGCCACTACCCCTTCCGGCATGCCGGTCCCGAACTTGGCGCCATCAGGCGACATGCGCTTGGCGATACCGTAGCTCATGAATGACGCGGGCGTGGCACCGCCCGGCGTAATGCCCATCCAGCAGCCGATGACGCAACTGCGCAGCGAGGTCAGCCAGAACTTCGGCAGTTTTTTCCAGGTTGCAATGACGATCCGCGGATCGATTTTGGCGGTACGGCCGGAGAACGACAGCCCCTCCTCCATCGACAGCAGGATTTCGCCGATGCCGAACAGGCCGATGACCGCGATCAGGAAATCAAAGCCGCGCATCAGTTCATGCCAGCCGAAAATCAGCCGTAACTGCCCGGTTACCGTGTCGATGCCGACCGCCGCCAGCGCGAAGCCCAGCATCATTGCCGCGACGATCTTGAACGGCGGCTCCTTGCCCATGCCGATGAAACTGCAAAAGGTCAGGAAAAACACCGCAAAAAATTCCGGCGGACCGAACTGCAGCGCAAATTTGGCAACCAGCGGCGCCAGGAAAGTGATCATCACCACGGCAAAAAACGCGCCGATGAACGACGACGTGAACGCGGTCGTCAGCGCCTCGCCCGCCTTGCCCTGCTGCGCCATCGGGTAGCCGTCAAAGGTCGTCGCCACCGACCACGGTTCCCCCGGAATGTTGAACAGAATGGAGGTAATCGCCCCGCCGAACAATGCACCCCAGTAAATACAGGAGAGCATGATCACCGCCGAAGTCGGCTCCATCGTAAACGTCAGCGGCAACAGGATCGCAATACCGTTGGCACCGCCGAGTCCGGGCAGTACCCCGATCAGTACGCCCAAGGTCACCCCGACGAACATCAGCAACAGGTTGAACGGTGTCAGCGCGACCGAGAACCCGTGAAAAAGGGCGTTGATTTCTTCCAAGTTGCCAGCTCCTCTAAGTCAACGCAGCCGATCAATAGCCAAGGAAACCCAACGGGTTGTAGCCACCCTTGAACAGCGGCACCTTGAACCACACTTCAAACATCATGAACATGACGGCGCTGACCGCGACACCGAGCAGCACGCTCTTGATCCAGCCATACTTGCCGAGCCAGACCATGAATACCGCGATATAGGCTGCAGCAGCCACGTAGATGCCGATCAACTGGATGCCCAGCACGAAAATTGCGGCGGGCACCAGGACTGAAAATACCTGCCTGAGCGGCGCCCACTCGACGAACACGCCGCCCCGTTTTTTCCCGAACAACGCCTGCGCCAGCGTGACGAGGCTCGAAACACAGATGAACACGCCGATGTAAAACGGAAAGTAGCCGGCCTGGGGACCATCCTCGACCCAGCGGAAACCGAGGCGGGAACTGTCAAACACCACCATTCCGCCGAGGCCGAAGAGAATCAACGCGACGACGATTTCCATCGTCTGGACCGAAATGCCGGCGCTCGTGGCGCTGTCAGAACCGTGTTTGTCTGCCATAGGATTACGCGATAGCCTGAAGAAAACCTCGGAAGATCGTGTCTGAATCCGGCGCGCAGCCGCCGGGGCGGCCCCCGCTGGGGCCGCCCGGCGTGAAGCGGAATACCGTTACTTCTTGGCGAGGAACCCGGCGTCCTTCATCAGGCCATAGTGCAGCGTTTCCGCCTTGGCCACCCAGTCCGCATAATCCTTGCCGGTCATGAAAGTCTGGTTGAACGCACCGTCTTCCATGAACTTCTTCCACTCCGGCGTCGCGCGCACCTTGGTGAACAGGTCGATGTAGAACTTGACCACGTCGTCGGATACACCAGCCGGCATGAAGATGCCGCGCAGCATGACGTAATCCGTCGGCACGCCAGCCTCCCGGCAGGTCGGGATATCACCCCAGGCCTGGGTCTCGGTGACCTTGTTCTTGTACGGCAGACGCACGGAATCAAACACGCACAACGCGCGCAGTTTGCCGGCGCGCCACTGTGCCACGGCCTCGATCGGATTGTTGACGCTCGAGTTGACGTGCTTGCCGACCAGCTGGGTCGCCACCGCGCCACCGCCCTTGAACGGGATGTAGGTGAACTTGACGCCGGCAGCCTTCTCAATCGCCGCAGTGACGATCTGGTCCTCCTGCTTGGAACCGGTGCCGCCCATCTTGAAGGTGTTGGGACCACCTTTTTTCACCGCGTCCAGATATTCCTTGGCCGTCTTGTAGGGATCTTCGGCATTCACCCACAGCACGAACTGGTCCAGCGACAGCATCGCCACCGGCGTCAGATCCTTCCAGTTAAAGGGTACGCCGGTCGCCATCGGGGTCGTGAACAGGTTCGACAGCGTAATGATGATCTTGTGCGGATCACCCTTGGCGGCTTTCACCTCGAGGAAACCCTCCGCCCCCGCACCGCCCGACTTGTTGACAGGAATCAGCGCCTGCTTCATCAGGTTGTGCTTGGCGACGATGCCCTGGATCAGGCGCGCCATCTGGTCGGCACCACCGCCGGTGCCGGCGGGAATGATGAACTCGACCGGTTTGGTCGGCTCCCACGCCGCCACAGGACCGGATGCGGCGACCAGCCCGAAGGCAGCGACCAGCGGCAGCAAGCCGCGCGAAAATGCTCGTTGAATACCCATTTGACTCCTCCTTGTTAATTGAACAACGGGTGCTGAGTTATAACCGCGGCGATTGCCGCAGCCCAACCTTGTTGTAATGTCGTAGCGGCTCATTCTTTCGCATTTGCACCCCTGAAAGAATTGACCGCAATCAAGAATCGAGTATATCCGCCACCGCTGCAACTGTCATCGCGGACACACCATGCAGCCGTTTCCATTACGCGAAACAGGAGCAGCGACCGCTACGCACTGCGAGCGACACCTGGCCTGCGAATTCACCCAGCAGCCGGAGGTTATGGGCGATGCCGGATTGCGCAGACACCGTGCAGGTTCGGGTCGCCCACGAGAATGGGCACCTCGCCAATAAACTCAATTAAAATAAATAGTTATATTAGATTGCTGCGCGGCACACCAGTTAACCCAAAGGCGGGCTCACGTCGGTGCACCGCGACCCAGCACAGATGCCTGGCACAGTACAGGTGCCCGCTAGCGGTGCACGAACACTGGAATCTTCGCGCCGGCAAGAACTTTCTGCGTCTGGCTGCCCAGCAACACTCTTTTCAAGCCCCCCTGGCCGTGCGATGCGATGAAAATCAGGTCGCATTTTTCCTTCTTCGCGGTAGCGAGAATCACATCAGCCGGAAAATCGCTGGTGGTCTGGATCAGTTTGTACGGCACCCCCGCAGCCTTCGCCGCTTTTTCGACAACGCCGAGGTAGTGCTCGGCCGCCTTGCGGATCGCGGCGGCATGTTCCGCGGAAGTCCCGTAGCCCACCGGAAGCAGATCTTTGTAGACCAAGGGCGTTGCCGGCGGCGCAGCGTAAACCGCGGTCAGCTTGGCGCCTAGCGATTTGGCCAGCTTGGCGGCGGCGTTGATTGCAGAGCGGGACAGCGCGGAGCCGTCCGTGGGTACCAGAATGTTCTTGAACATGTTCATCACCTCATTTCGCGTAGGGCAGCACCCAGATCAGCATGCCGAGCACATAACAGACCAGTGAACACACTATGGTGAAAGGCACGCTCCACGCCAGAAATTCGCGCAGCGACACCTTGCGGCCCTCTTCCTTCTCGCCGAGGGACAGTGCGACATACAGCGCCGGCGCGCCGGCCACCGTCAAGTTGCTGCCCAGCGTGCCCGACCACAGCAGCATCCAGTACAGCGGCCACGGTTCGATGCCCGAAGCGCCCATGTCCTTGATGGTGCGCAGGAAGGTCAGGATATAGGCGTCGTGTTCGACGATGCCGACGATGGGCACGGTGATCCAGTACAGCAGCGTCGCGCCCAGTGCATAGTTGTCCAGGAATATCGGTTTGATCTGGTTGGCCAGCAGGTCGAGGATATGGCTTTTCTCGAGGCCGCCGACCAGCGCGAACAATGCGACATAGAAAAAGATCGCCCGCCAGTCGAGTTCCTGTATGGACTCCTCGAAACTGTCGGCCTGCTTGACGCGGTCGCCGAGCAGGGCGAGCACCAGTACCAGCGAAATCGCGCCGGTCATCGAAATGAATCCCAGCTGCACACCGATGTATTCGCGCATCGACATCGCCACCACGGTGCCAATGAACCAGACCACGACGACGGTCGCAAACAGCGGGTTCTCGATCTTGGCTTCGAGGCCGAGGCTGCTCAAGTCAGCCACGCGCTTGTGGCCGCGGAACCCGTAGAGCCACATCGCACCGAGGGTAATTACAAAAGTCACCATTAGGATCGGAAACGAAGACGCCCGTCCGTGCTGCCAGAAGAAATCCCAGAACTCGGCGCCGGCCACGCTGTGCAGCATCTGCGGCGGCAGATCGCCGATCAGCAGCGCGGTGCCCATGAAATTGGCACCGAAACCGATCATCAGAATTACCGGCACCGGCGACAGTTTCATCGCACGCGCCAGCGGCAGCGCGACCGGCGCCATCATCAGGATGGTTACCACGTTGTCGACGAACATCGAAATGACGCCCGCGAGGAAGGTCAGGATCATTACCAGGAATCCCGGCCTTCCGCCGGACAGCTTGAGCGCCTGTATCGACAGCCAGCTGGGCACGCCGGACTTGCCGAAATGCCCGGCGATGATCCAGATGCCGACCAGGATCGCCATCACGTTCCAGTCGACGAACTTGAAGGCCTCGGTCTCGGTCATGATGCCCAGCCAGCACATCACCGCGACGCCGATCAATGCGGCCAGCGTACCGTCAATGACGTTAGTGATTACCACCACGATCGTCAGCGCAAAGACGATCAGTGTCAGCCATTGCATTGCTTCCATGCAGTATCCCCTTGTTTTGTAATTCTTTTTTCAGTACCGGACAGGCGTCGCCGCAGATGCCGTCCTGTCCTTGATGCATTGATTCTGCCACCGCTGCCGCACACTGCTTCGACCTGCGGCCACACCGTGCCGCTGGTGCGGAACGGGCAACCGGTGCAGGCAGATCCGGGCGTCGGAAAAAACCTTGCCCGGCCGGGCAAAGGTCTCGCGTGCAATGCTGTGCATTGCCGGCAGGGCCGGGGGCGCCGGAATGCCCGGCGTCCCGTGATGACGACCATGCCGCAGCGGCGTTGTGTCTGCCGCTGTAGCTACTCCCCTTTGGGGTGGCGTCCCGATAAAACCGAAAACCGGGACGCACGCACCGGGTTCTATCATGTACGCTTTGAACGCGTCAACAATAGCCGCTGATGCGGCCGTTGTGCATCGCATTCAATGCCCCGCGCAGCGACCGTTCAGAACAGCCCGACCACCTTGCCTTCATCGTTGAGATCGATCCGCTCGGAAGACGGCACCTTGGGCAGACCCGGCATGGTCATGATGTCGCCGCAGACCATGACGATGAATTCGGCCCCCGCGGCGAGCCGCACTTCGCGGATGTTGATCATGTGTCCGGACGGGGCGCCGCGCAACTGCGCATCCGTCGAGAAGGAATACTGCGTCTTGGCTACGCACACCGGGTAATGGCCATAGCCATCCTCCTGCAGTTTCTTGATCTGCGTTCGCACCTTGCCATCCGCGGTGACATCGGCTGCGCCGTAGATTTTGGTGGCAATTGCCTTGATCTTGTCCCACAGCGGCAACTCGTCCTCGTAGACAAATTTGAAGTTGGACGGCACTTTCTCGATCAGCTCGACGACCGCACGCGCAACGTCGGCAGCACCCGCGCCGCCGTCAGCCCAGTGTGTTGCAAGAATGACCGGGGCTTCGTGATGCGCCATTTTCTTTTTCAGCAGTTCGATTTCCGCTGCGGTATCGAAAGTGAAACGGTTGATCGACACCACGCACGGCAGGCCGTAGTGGTTGCGCACGTTGTTGACATGGCGCTCGAGATTGGCGATGCCTTTTTCCAGCGCACCGAGATTCTCCTTGTTGAGTTCCTTGACATCGACGCCGCCGTGATACTTGAGGGCGCGGACAGTCGCGACGATCACCACTGCGTCAGGTTTGAGTCCCGCCTTGCGGCACTTGATGTCGATAAACTTCTCCGCGCCCAGATCCGCACCGAAACCGGCCTCGGTCACCACATAATCAACGAGTTTCAGCGCCGTCTGGGTGGCGATCACCGTATTGCAGCCGTGCGCAATGTTGGCGAATGGGCCGCCATGGATGAACGCCGGATTGTTTTCAAGCGTCTGCACCAGATTGGGCGCCAGCGCATCCTTCAGCAGCACGGTCATCGCGCCATGCACCTTTAGATCCTTCGCGCGCACCGGTTTTTGGTCACGGGTGTAGCCGATGACGATATTGCCCAGACGCGTTTTCAGATCCTTCAACGAAGTCGACAGGCAGAAAATCGCCATCACTTCGGAGGCGACGACGATATCGAAGCCGTCCTGGCGCGGATAGCCGTTGCCGGGACCGCCCAGCGACACCGTGATGTCGCGCAACGCGCGGTCGTTCATGTCCATCACCCGCTTCCAGGTGATGCGGCGTACATCAATGCCCAATTCGTTACCGTGGTGGATGTGGTTGTCGATCGCAGCGGCCAGCAGATTGTTGGCCAGCGCAATGGCGTTGAAGTCGCCGGTGAAGTGGAGGTTGATGTCTTCCATCGGCACCACCTGCGCATAACCGCCGCCGGCGGCCCCCCCCTTCATGCCGAATACCGGGCCCAAAGAGGGCTCGCGCAGGCAGATCATCGCCTTCTTGCCGATCTTGTTCAGCGCGTCGCCGAGACCGACAGTTGTCGTGGTTTTGCCCTCGCCGGCCGGCGTCGGGCTGATCGCAGTGACCAGGATCAGCTTGCCGTCCTTTTTGCTTTTCAGGCTGTCGACAAATTCCAGCGACACTTTGGCTTTGGTATGGCCGTAAGGCACCAGATGCTCTTCCGGGATACCCAGTTTCTGCGCGATCTTGACGACGCGCTCCATTTTCGCCGCTTGGGCAATTTCAATATCCGACAGTGCCATGTTGCTCATCTCCTCAACGTAAAACGAATGGGTGTCCGCGTGCAGCGGACAATTTTGGATGCAGCCTAGACCTTTGCGACGTTCGCCAGCACCTGCCCGCCGCCGTAGCTGGAGCGCGGCGTCAACTCGCCGCCCTTCATCACCTTGACCGCGCAGTACTTGAACTCGGGAATCTTGCCAAACGGATCGAGCGCGGCATTGGTCAGCAGGTTGGCGGCCGCCTCGTAGAAGCAGAACGGGATGAACACCGCCCCGCGCGGTGTGCCGTCGTCGGGTCGCGCGTACAACGAAATGATGCCGCGCCGTGATTCGACCGTAATCACCTCGCCGCCCTTGGCACCCAACTGGTCGAGATCCAGCGGGTGCATCGACACGGTCGGTTCCGGCTCGATCGCATCGAGCACGCCGGCGCGGCGCGTCATCGCACCGGTATGCCAGTGTTCGAGCTGGCGACCGGTGATTAGCACAAAGGGAAATTCGCGATCGGGACGTTCGTTGGCCGGAATGATGTCCGCCGGCACAAACGTCGCTTTGCCCGTCTCGGTCGGAAATTTATCAATAAAAACAATGGGTTGACCTGGATCACCTTCCTGTTCGCAGGGGTAGGTGACGCAGCTCTCGGCCTCCAGCCGCTCCCAGGTGATGCCGGCAATCGAATTCATGGCCTGGCGCATCTCGTTGAACACGTCTTTCGGCCCGTTGTAGTTCCAGGCCAGGCCCAGCCGGCGCGCCAGCTCCTGGATGATCCACAGATCGGGTTTGGCTTCGCCCGGCGCCTCCAGCGCCTTGCGCCCCAGCTGCACCATGCGGTCGGTGTTGGTGACCGTGCCGTCTTTTTCCGGCCATGCGGTCGCCGGCAGGATCACGTCGGCGTAGTAACAGGTTTCGGTCAGGAAAATTTCCTGCACCACCAGCCAGTCGAGTTTCGCCAGCGCCTCGCGTGCGTGGTGTGCGTCCGGATCCGACATTGCCGGGTTTTCGCCCATCACGTACATGCCGCGGATATCGCCCGCGAGGGTCGCGTGGATGATCTCGACCACGGTCAGGCCGGGCTTGGGATCGAGTTTCGTGTCCCACAGCTTTTCGAACCGTGCCAGCGCCTGCGGATTGTCGACGCGCTGGTAATCAGGGAACACCATCGGGATCAGGCCGGAGTCGGAAGCGCCCTGCACGTTGTTCTGCCCACGCAATGGATGCAGGCCGCTACCGGGGCGGCCGATCTGGCCGGTCATCAGGCACAGCGCAATCAGGCAGCGCGCATTGTCGGTGCCGTGCACGTGCTGCGAAATACCCATGCCCCACAGGATCATCGAACCCTTGGACTTGGCATAGACGCGCGCCACTTCGCGGATGGTTGCTGCCGGGATGCCGCACAGCGGCGCCATGGCTTCCGGGCTGTAACCTTCGACGTTCTTCCTGAGTTCCTCATAGCCGATGGTGCGCGACCGGATGAAATCCTCATCGACCAGGCCCTCATGGACGATGGTATGCATCATCGCATTGAGCAGCGCGACGTCGGTGTCGGGCTTGAATTGCAGCGAATATTTTGCATGGCGCGACAGTTCCGAACGCCGCGGATCGGCATAAATCAGCGTGGCGCCGTTCTTCACCGCATTCTTGATCCAGGTCGCCGCCACCGGGTGGTTGGAAATCGGGTTGGCGCCGATCAGGAAAATCACCTCTGCCCGCGCCACGTCATTGACCTGGTTGGACACGGCGCCGGAATTCACCGCCTCCATCAGCGCCGCCACGCTCGAGGCATGACACAGGCGCGTGCAATGGTCGACATTGTTCGAGCCGAAGCCGGTGCGCACCAGCTTCTGAAACAGATAGGCTTCCTCGTTGGTGCCCTTGGCGGAACCGAATCCGGCCAGCGCCTTTTTGCCGTGTTGGTCGCGGATCGTCTTCAGCTTGCCGGCGGCCAGATCGAGCGCCTCTTCCCAAGTCGCTTCGCGGAAATATTCCAGCGGATTTGCCGGGTCCATCGTGAAGTCGGCGTGCTTGGGCGCGCCCGCCTTGCGGATCAGCGGCTTCGTCAGCCGCTGCTTGTGGTGCACGTAATCGAAACCGTAGCGTCCCTTGACGCACAGGCGCTCGTGGTTCGACGGCCCGTCGCGGCCATCAACGGACAGGATTTTGTTGTCCTTGATGTTGTAGGTCAGCTGGCAGCCGACGCCGCAATACGGACAGACCGAGTGCACCTGCTTGTCGGGCTTGACCAGTCCCACTGCGCGCGCCGGCATCAGCGCCCCGGTCGGACAGGCCTGCACACATTCGCCGCAGGCGACACAGGTCGATTCGCCCATCGGATCGCCGAGATCGAACACGATTTTCGAATGCTCGCCGCGGAAGGCGTAGCCGATCACATCGTTGACCTGTTCTTCGCGGCAGGCGCGCACGCAGCGCGTGCACTGGATGCACGAGTCGAGATTCACCGCAATACCGTAATGCGACAGGTCGGCCTGTGGCTGATGCCGTGGCGCGAACCGCGGCTTGCCGACCTGGAGCTTGCCGGCCCAGTGATCGAGCTCCGAGCTGAGCGTATGGCGCTGCTCCGGCATGTCGGCGAGCAGCAGTTCCATCACCATTTTCTGTGAGGCAACGGCCCGCGCGCTGTTGGTGGTGACTTCCATGCCCGGTGCCGGCTGGCGGCAGCACGACGCCGCGAGTACGCGTTCGCCCTTGACCTCGACCACGCAGGCGCGGCAGTTGCCGTCGGGGCGCATGCCCTCCTTGTAGCAGAGGTGCGGAATCTCTACGCCGTGGCGCTTCGCGGTCTGAATGATGGTCTCGGACGCATAACCCACAACGTCCCTGCCATTCAGCTTGAATTCAACCGGCATCGCTGCCAGTTCGTCTTTGCTCATTGCGGTCATCTCGTCACCTCCGGTACGGCGCAGCGGACAGCCCGCGCCCTACGCGACCTCTTTCGGGAAATACTTCATCACCGTACGGATCGGATTCGGCGCCGCCTGGCCGAGGCCGCAGATCGACGCATCCGCCATCGCACCCGACAATTCCTCGAGCAGGCCCTGGTCCCAGCGCGGCGCATTCATCAACTGCAGTGCCTTCGCGGTACCCACGCGGCATGGCGTGCATTGGCCGCAGGATTCCTCGGCAAAGAACTTCATCACGTTGCGCGCGGCGCCGCGAGCCTTGTCCTGGTCGGATAAAATGATCACCGCTGCCGAGCCGATGAAACAGCCGTACTGATTCAACGTGTCGAAATCCAGCGGTATGTCGCCCATCGCCGCCGGCAGAATGCCGCCCGATGCGCCGCCCGGAAGGTAACCGTAGAACTGGTGGCCCGGCAGCATGCCACCGCAGTATTCGGCGATCAGTTCCTTGACCGTAATGCCGGCCGGCGCCAGATGCACACCCGGCCTGCGCACGCGGCCAGACACTGAAAATGAGCGCAGCCCCTTGCGGCCATGCCGGCCGTGACCGGCGAACCAGTCCGCGCCTTTTTCCAGGATGTCGCGCACCCAGTACAGGGTTTCCATGTTGTGCTCGAGCGTCGGGTAGCCGAACAGCCCGACCTGGGCCACGTACGGCGGGCGCAGCCTTGGCATGCCGCGCTTGCCCTCGATCGATTCGATCATCGCGGACTCTTCCCCGCAGATGTAGGCGCCGGCACCGCGGCGCAGATGGATCGGCGGCAGCGGACACGGCGGATCCGCCTGCAGGGCCTTGATTTCCTTTTCCAGAATCGCCCGCACGCCGGCATATTCATCGCGCAGGTAGATGTAAACCTCCGCGATCTGCACCGTCCATGCCGCGATCAGCATGCCCTCGAGGAAACGATGCGGATCGCGTTCGAGGTAATGGCGGTCCTTGAACGTGCCGGGCTCGCCCTCGTCGATGTTGACCGCCATCACCCGCGGACTTTTTTCGCCGCGGACGATGCGCCATTTGCGCCCCGCCGGGAAACCGGCGCCACCCAGGCCGCGCAAGCCCGAGTTTTCCATGGTCTTGATCAGCGACTCGGCATCGCGCTTGCCCGCGAGACATTCGATCGCGATGTCGTATCCGCCCTGCTTGCGGTACTCCGCATACGACACGTATTTGCCGACGGCGCATTTTGTCTTCTTGCCGGCTACCAGCGACTGCACTTTGCTGACGGTCGCCTGTGGCACCGGGTTCTGGCCGACCACCGCAACCGGCGCCTGCTCGCAGCGCCCGACGCAGGGCGCAGGAATCACCCGCACCTTGTCGCCCAGCGC
>RPOR01000040.1 GCA_003820645.1 Betaproteobacteria bacterium | reverse complement strand
TAGGGGCGTCCCCCAAGAGGACTTCCAAAGCATCCCTTCGGGACGCTTTGGGGCGTCCCCCAAGAGGACTTCCAAAGCATCCCTTCGGGACGCTTTGGGGCGTCCCCCAAGAGGACTTCCAAAGCATCCCTTCGGGACGCTTTGGGGCGTATATTGAGTCGGTAGTCGAACAGTGGCTCGTCCACTTTATTTCGTTTCATCACGCAGTCATCGCGAGGATCACGACCATGGCCAAAGGACAGCAGCGCAGCAACAAGGAACAGAAGAAACCCAAGAAGAACAAGAAGGCCGTTCCGGTGGCCGGTGGCTTCATCAACAAGCCCAAGGCCAACGAGCCGATCAAAGTGAAGTAACCGGGGCAGGCGTGCCGCCCCTGGATTGATCCGTTTTCCCGGCCCCCCCGGCTTGCCCCCCAAGGGGACTGCCTTCGGGGCGCGCCGGGGTGACGGTGTCGGGTGCGCAGCACGGTATGATGCGGGCCTTTTCGTCTCAGGCCGCACATGGATTTCGATGTCATCGTTCTCGGTGCCGGCGCCGCCGGCATGATGTGCGCGGCCGTGGCCGGGGCGCGCGGGCGGCGGGTGCTGCTCATCGACCACTCGACGCAACTCGCCGAGAAAATCCGCATCTCCGGCGGCGGGCGCTGCAATTTCACCAACCGCGAAGTCGGGCCCGGGAATTTCCTGTCGCGCAATCCGCATTTCTGCCGCTCGGCGCTGGCGCGCTATACGCCGCGCGATTTCATCGCGCTGATCGAGCGCCACCACATCCGTTATCACGAGCGCAACCTCGGCCAGTTGTTCTGCGATGACAGTGCCATGCAGATCATCGCGATGCTGAAGTCCGAATGCGATACCGCCGGCGTGCAGTGGGCGATGCCGGTGACGATCGAGCGCGTGGCACGGCTGCCCGATGATGCACCGGGATTTGAGGTCGCGACCACGCAGGGCAGTTACCGCACGCGCGCGCTGGTGGTCGCCACCGGCGGCTTGTCGATTCCGAAAATCGGCGCCACACCCTTCGGTTATCGCCTGGCGGAACAGTTCGGTTTGCCCGTGGTGCCGCCGAAACCCGCGCTGGTGCCACTGGCCGCACCGCCGGAATGGCTGGCGCGGTTCGGCGCGTTGTCCGGGTCGTCGTTCGATGCGGTCACGTCCTGCGTCGAGGTGCCGCGCGGCGCGGTCTACCCGTCGTTTCGCGAGGCGGCGCTGATCACCCATCGCGGCCTGTCGGGGCCGTCGATTCTGCAGGTGTCTTCGTACTGGCAGTTCGGCGGTGCGCGCGGGCCGGTGGCGCTCGACCTGCTGCCGGCGGTCGATGCCGGCGCGTGGTTGAATGAACATCGCCGCGATCAGCAGGGGCTGGGGGCGTTGCTGGCGACCCATCTGCCGCGACGCTTTGCGCTGAGCTTCGCCGAGCTGCACGGCTGGACGCAGCCGCTCGCGCAGTTGTCGAATGCGGTGCTCGCCACCATCGCGCAGACGCTGCAGTCCTGGCACATCCAGCCTTCGGGCACGCTGGGTTATGCCAAGGCGGAGGTCACGCTGGGCGGCGTGGATACGGCCGCGCTGTCGCAGCAGACGCTGGCCGCGCGCAGCGTGCCGGGGCTGCATTTCATCGGCGAGGTCGTCGATGTGACGGGGTGGCTGGGGGGCTACAACTTTCAGTGGGCCTGGGCCTCGGGGCATGCGGCGGGGAGCGCCGTGTAGCGCGGCGGCGGCCATCCGCTGGATGGGGCGGGGGACCGCAACGGCGCTCGTGCTGCGGGCCGGGTGTTGTCGCCGGCGGACGTCAAATTTGTGACTTGCGGGAACTCGCATGGTACAAACGGGTTCTGAAGGACGGATATCCCGACATTGACCGGCAAAAATTGCACGCCAGACAAAGCCCGATGCGACGATTCGCATTAAGCGCCAGATACCTGCCCGCGCTGGTCAGCGTGCTGTTGGGGGCCTGTGCGCAGCAGTCGCTGGTGATGCGCCCGCCGCCGCCCCAGCTGGCAAGAATTGATCCGCAGGTGGAGATGATCACGCCCGAGGCCGAGCCCGATGAAGTCGATCGGATGGCCGACGTGAAGGGGGATCGGCTGCTGCCGGCCCTGGGCGGCGCGCTTGAACGGATCGACTGCAAGGTCGGCACCGAAGATCTGCAGGCGCGCATGGCGGTGGAGGCGCGGGGCGGACAAATCGTCAGCTTCGCGTATTACAGCAAATGGCGGCCGCGCACCTGTTCGCTGGACATGCAGCGCGATGACCCGGCCACCAAATGGCGCCTGACCGCGGACGGCGCGACCCGGGTGCAGACGCCCCACGGGTCGTTTCTGATTCGCGCGCTCGCCGATGCGTATGAGTTCCAGTTCCTGGATGTCGAGCGCCAGAAGTTCTGCGGCATGGATGGCTATACCAATGGCCGGATGACGATCAAGCGCCAGCGCGCGACGCCGGAATGCTCGGTCGCGGGACTGCTCGATCGCGAAGGTTTACCGCGGATGATGGCCGATGCGCCATCGCCGCCGCCGGCCACGCAGGACGCCGCGCCGCGCCGCGTGCAAACCGCATGCCGCGAAGCATCCGCGGAGTTGTGCGCGGATGCGGCGTTCTATCCCGCCGCCGCCGGATTCTAGGTCGGCATCGTTCGCCGCCGGTGCCGCTCTGGCGGCTGGCGGACCCATCGGCGGCGCTCGCTTGCCGCGGTTGCGGATCCATTATAACTAATTGATTATATTGGTATTTGTACAGAAACCTCGGGGCCTTCAAACCCGTTCCCCGCCTGGTCCATGGATGATGTCCGAGCCTGCAGCAATTGCGTTGCAGTGGCGCGCCGGTTTTCCGGCGCTTTTTTTTGGATTTTTCCGTTTCACGACGGGAGGTTGCTACTACCAAAGATGAGCGCCTCTGCTTATGGAACGGTAGGACATCCGTTGCATACTCTGCGGGTTCCACAGGTGCAGTGCGCTCCTGCGCATCACCCGATGATCCCCGTGCGACTGGCGCGTGATGCGTTTAAGGCGCAAAATTCCCGAAATATTCGGGACGAGATCTCGGGTCTTGAGAAAAAAGCAAAAAAAGCCGGAAGAAATGGCCTTTTAAGTGAGCAAGACAGGGGATTTCAATCAACGTGAGCCGGGCGCGAAAGTGCAGGCCGCGCTGCTGATTTCGATCGCGGCGGCGGCGGGGATTCTGCTCGCGGTGCTCGCGTGGAGCTTCGTCGAAATCCGCGATGGGCGCTGGTCGTTTGCGATCACCAGTGTCGCGCTGCCGTGGCTGATCCTGCTGGCTGCCGTGACGATCGGTGCACTGGTGTTCGGCGTGAGCCGCCTGCGCGCCCCCGCTGTCCGCCGGACCGCCACCGATCTGGGCGATCGCCTGATCGAGGTGCTGCGCAGCGGCGAATACGATCTGGCCAAGACGCAGCGCGTTGCCACCGAAGTCATCGAGGCACTGCCCAATCCGATTTATTTCAAGGCGGACAACGGCCGGCACATCGGCGCCGACGAGGCCTGGCAGCGGCTGTTCGGGGTGTCGCGGACGGCGTTCGTGTGCAACCTGGTGCAGGAACTCTACCCGCGCAAGCCCGATGCGCCCGCCGCTCCGCAGGCCGCCGCGAAGCATCAGCGCCAGCAGGTGTTCAAGACCACGATCAGCACGGGCGGCGGCGACCGCGTCGACACGATACGCCGCAAGGCGGCGATCGAACCGGCGGACCTCAGCGCGGCCGGACTGATCGGCACGATCATCAACATCGTCGAACGCAAGGAAGCCGAACTGTTCGACATGCTCGGTTACGCGAAAGAGGAACTGGTCGGCAAAACCTTCCGCGATACGCCCGGCACCGGGCCCTACGGCAGCAACGCGTTGCGCGGCGGGCAGCAGGCGCAGGGCGCGATGATCTCGCTCGCGACCGAAAAGCCTGCGACCCGCAAGAACGGAAAGATCGGCTGGGACCAGTGGACTGTTGCGGTCGTCAGCGACAAGACCGGAACACCGGAATACCTGTTCAGCGTGGTCGAGGACATCACCGAGCGCAAACTGAACGAGCAGCGCCAGGCGATGGAGCGCTCGGTCAACCGCGTGCTGGCGGAGACGGCGACCGTCGCGGCGGCGATCCCGAAACTCATCCAGGGCATCTGCCAGAGCATGGAATGGCGCTTCGGCACCTGCTGGATCTACGACCGCGAATCCGCGGCGCTGCGGTTTCGCGACGCGTGGTGGCTGGATGCCCCCGAACTCTATGAGTTCATGGCCGACCATGCCCAGCGCGTGATCAAACCGGAACCGACGACGGTGCAGGGCCTGGTGCAACGCACCTTCATGGCCGGCAAGCCGGTGTGGGTCGCGAACTTTGCCGAGGAACCCGGTTTCGCCGGCGCGGCGCTGCTCGCCAGGGCCGGACTGCACGGCGCGTTCGGCTTTCCGCTGCTGGTCGGCAACAAGGTGCTCGGTGTCATGGAGTTCTTCCACAGCGACGTGCCCGAGCCCAACGATGCGTTGCTGACGACCGTGCATTCGATCGGCAGCCAGATCGGCCAGTACATGGCGCGCCTGGAAGCCGAAGACACCGTCAAGGTTACGGCCGCCTATGATCCGCTGACGGAACTGCCGAACCGCGAGATTTTCAAGCAGCGCCTCGAACACGCCTTCGTGCAGGCCGAGCGCCGGGGTTCCCGCCTCGCGGTGATGTTCATCGACCTCGATCATTTCAAGGTCGTCAACGACACCCTGGGCCACGAAGCCGGCGACACGCTGTTGTGCGAAGTGGCGAAGCGCCTGCAGGCAAACCTGCGGGCGAGCGATACCGTGGCGCGCCTCGGGGGCGACGAATTCGTCGTGCTCATCGAAGACCTCTCCGATCCGTTGTACGTCAGCAACCTGGCGCGCAAACTGATCGAGGTGCTGAGCGAGGCCTACGTGGTTGCCGGCAACGAATGCCATGTCACGGCGAGCATCGGGTCGAGCACGTATCCGGAAGATGGTGAGGATGTCACGGCACTGCTGAAGAACGCCGATATCGCGATGTACCGGGCGAAGGAGCGGGGCCGCAACAGCTTCCAGTTCTTCTCCGAGCAGATGAACACCGACGCCGTCGAGCGGCTGACGGTCGAAGCGGATTTGCGCCGGGCGCTGGATCGCAACGAACTGGTCCTGCACTACCAGCCGAAGATCGATGTGCGTACCGGCCGCGTCACCGGGCTGGAGGCCCTGGTGCGCTGGCAGCATCCGGAGCTGGGGCTGGTGCCGCCCGCACATTTCATGCAGGTGGCGAATGAAACCGGCCTGATCGTGCCGATCAGCGAGTGGGTCTTGCAGACCGCGTGCGCCACCAGCAAGGACTTGCCGCAGCACGGACTGCCGAGGATGCCGATCGCGGTGAATTTGTCGCGGCGCCAGTTCCTGCATGGCAACCTGGTGAAGGAAATCGAGCGCGTGCTCGGCGAGACCAGCTGCAGCGCCGACGCCATCGCGCTGGAAATCACCGAGGGCATGGTCACGCACGATCCGGAACGCGCGATCATGCTCATCAGAAACCTGAAGGCGCTGGGCCTGCAGATCGTGATCGATGATTTTGGCACGGGTTACTCATCGCTCAATTACCTGCAACGCTTCCCGGTGGATGCGCTGAAGATCGACCGGTCTTTCGTCAAGACATCGACGGAGGCCGGCGGCACGTCGATCGCGCAGGCGATCATCGCCATGGCGCACAATCTGAAGTTCAAGGTCATCGCGGAGGGCGTCGAGAACAAGCAGCAGTTCGATTTCCTGCGCGAGCACGGCTGCAACGAAATACAGGGTTATTACGTGAGCAAGCCACTTGCCCTTGTGGATGCGATTGCATTTGTGCAGGGTAAAAGCGGAACTTGTTCACTGGCATGAAGCGCCGCGTCGGCAGGTGGCTCCAATGCGTGGACGCAGTGACATGCGGGACGCGCGGTGAGCGTGACAAATTGCCTTTCAAGCCCTATCCATGCACCCTATAGTCGCATCGCCATTCGCCCTTATCGCTACGCCGGCCCGCTTGCCGGCAGATGGCAGGAACCCGCAGCAGGATTGAGTCAGGACATCAACAAGGCAGGTCGATCGTTATGATTATTTTCCTCAAGGATTACCGCAAAACCAGAACGCCATTGGGCCGGAAGCGCGTCGGTTATCTCGATCGCAGCAGCTTTGAAGAGGATCTGCGGTCGTCGCAGTGGACGCGCGTCGAGCAGCTGATGCAGTCGCTGAACATCAGCTGGAGCCAGGCCAGACGGCTGATGAAGCACTCCGGCGATTATCGCAGCATGGTTTAAGACCGCCGCCACCGCCAACCCGGCGTCAAGCCCGCACCGCAGCAAACAGCCACCGCCCCCTCTCCGCAGGGGGCTGTTTTTTTTCCGGTGCGTCGCAGGCACAGCACTTTGCTGCGCCGCATGATAATGCTTCGGCATCGCGGCTTTGCGCTCTGCGGTTCGTCCGCGCGCCGCGGCAAACCCGGTTCCCTGCCGTTGGCGATACTGATTTCCTCAATAATTTGAAGATGTTAGTTGCATCTCTGACAGTAAAATAGTAACTTCCCGCTGTATCTTACAGATCGGAAGGTGGCATCGTTCGGGCCATACTGAAAATAGGCGGGTTATTGGCAGCCCTGTGGTTGCCGATCCTTGGAGCGGCACAGGCGGCCGGCTTCGGCAACCTTGTCCTCTTGTCGTATCTGGGCGAGCCTTTCCGCGCCGAGATCGATCTGCTGTCCTACGGGAATGGTGAGACCGCCGTCACCCCCCGGCTGGCGTCACCCGATACCTATCAGCTCGCTGATTTCCGTCACAGCCCGGCCCTCGCCGGGTCGCGCGTGGTCATCCGCCAGCACCCGAACGGCCGTAACTACATCGAGGTTACGTCCAGCCGGCCGGTGAACGAGCCGTTTGTCTATCTGCTGATCGAACTCGCCTGGAACGGCACGCGCGTCATGCGCGGGTATACCGTCCTGATCGATCCGCCCGGATTCGGGCCGCCCGTTGCGGCGGCACCGGCATGGATGCCCGAAGCCCTGTCCGCCGGATTGGTGCCGGGCGCAGGCCGACGCCGTGCGTCTTCCGCCGCGGCCGCGGGCAGCCGGCCGGCAGCGGCCCGGCTGGTGCCGCGTGACCCGCAGCAAGACATCACGGCGGTTGCCGGCAGCACCCCCGGCCTGGCGACCCGGATTCAAGTCCTCGAAGAACAGTCGAAGGCGAGCGCGAAAATGCTGGCCGGACTGCTGGAGCGGATCGCGGTGCTGGAGCAGACGGCCCAGCGCTTGCAGCGCGAACTGGAAATGCAGAATGCGCGTGCGGCGGCCGCGCCGAAACCTGTTGCCGAGCCACCGGCGCGCAGTGCGCTGGCACCCACGCCAGCACCCACGCCGGACGCCGTCGTTGCGGCACCACCGCCGGCGGCCCCGGTGGACTTGCCGAAAGAGCCGCCGCCAGCGGTCGCGCCGGCGCCGCCGCCCGTTGCGCAGGCGCCGCCCGGGCCACCGGCAGTGGCGGACGCACCAGCCTCGCGTCCTGCGCTGAGTCGGTCGGGTTCCATGGTCAACGAGGCCCTGCTGGCGCTGGTCGGTGGCAGCCTGATCCTGGTGGGTTGGCTGGTCTACCTGCTGTCGCGACGCCCGCGGCAGGGGGTGACCTCCGAAGACATCCTGACCAAGTTGCTCGCCCGCGATCCACAGCGCGACGATGTGCAGCTCAAGCTGCTGGAAATCTATGCGGCGCGCGGTGACAAGACCGCCTACCAGAACCTTGCCGGCAAGTTCCACCAGCTGACGGGTGGCCAGGGTGAAGCCTGGCACAAGGTCGCATCGACGGGTTATGAGCTGGACCCCGGCAATCCGCTCTATGCCGCGGGCAAGTACCTGAACATCATGGCTGCGGCAAACCACGACGCCAATCAGCTTCGGCACTAGCGCCGGCTGCCGAATCGCCGCGGCATTGACGATGCGGCGCGTGCGGGAACCTGGCGCGCAGTGCCGGCACCCGGCCCCGCCCGTCACCAGGCGCAACAGCCGCAAGCCGCCGGCGCGAACGCCGTAATGCATGGAGTGACCTGTGATGCGCTATTTGATTCTCGGCCTGATCATTTTTCTGGGTACACACTCCGTCCGCATCGTCGCGGAAGGCTGGCGCACGCGCACGATTGCCCGCGTCGGCCCGAATCGGTGGAAGGGCATTTACTCGGTGCTGGCGATCGCCGGCTTCGTGCTGCTCGTCTGGGGCTACGGCCAGGCGCGGCAGGCGCCGGTCGTTCTCTACGATCCGCCGCTGTTCATGCGCCATGTCGCCGGGCTGCTGATGCTGGTGTCCTTCGTGCTGTTCGCCGCAGCCTATGTGCCGGGCAATCACATCAAGGCCGCGGTCGGCCATCCGCTGGTGGCGGGGACGACGGTCTGGGCCTTTGCCCATCTGCTGTCGAACGGACGGCTGGCGGATGTGGTCCTGTTCGGTGCGTTTCTGGTCTGGGCGATTGCGGATTTCATCGCCGCGCGCCGGCGCGACCGTGCGGCGGGGACGGTTTATCCGGCAGGGAGCAGCGCGCTGTCGGCGCTGGTGGTGGTGGCGGGCGGTGTGGGCTGGGCGGTGTTTGCGTTCTGGGCGCACCGCTGGCTGATCGGCGTGGGGCCGTTCGGGTAAAAAACAGCGCAGACAGCAGGCGGCAAAGCCGCGCAGTCCGCGAACCGGGAAATTGCGTGCCCGGGCTGCAGTAATATCGGGGCCGTGACCGAGATGACCGGAATGCCGCTGTGAGCAACGTGCAACCCAAACCCTGTCCCTTCTGCCATATTGATCCCGCGCAGATCATCGCCGAGCAGCGGCTGGCGATTGCGAAGACCGACGGCTATCCGCTGACCAAGGGCCATTGCCTGGTGATCCCGCGCCGGCATGTGGCGTCGTTCTTCGACTGCACGGCGGAAGAGCGCGCGGCGATGATGGAACTGCTCGATGCCGCAAAGGCGGTGGTCGACAAACAGCATGCACCGGATGGTTACAACATCGGCTTGAACAACGGCGCGGTGGCCGGGCAGACGGTGATGCATGTGCACATGCATCTGATCCCGCGTTATGCCGGGGATGCATCCGATCCGCGTGGCGGCGTGCGCTGGATATTTCCGGAGAAGGCGGCGTACTGGGCGCAGAATCCCGGGGCCGAGATCGCGGAGAAGCGCAAACGCTGAAGCGTTCAGCGTTGTGCTGCCAGCGCCCGCGTGCGCATGCGCGCCAGCACCACCGCCAGCGCGATGCCGACCAGGCACACCACGCTGATGCCGATGAATCCCCAGGTGAAGCTCCCCGACTGGTCCTTGACCACGCCGAGCGCGAATGCGGTCAGGAAGCCGCCGATATTGGCAAACAGGTTGCTGACGCCGGTGGCCGTGCCGGCGGTGCGCGGGCCCAGCACTTCCATCGGTACCAGGAACAGCGAACCGAAGTAGAACTGCAGGAAAATCGAGTTGACGGCGATGACCGCCAGCAGCAGTGGCACCGATTCGACGGCAACCAGCAGCGCCGCGGTGCCGGCGAGCACGGCCAGCGCGCCCCCGATCACCAGCGGCGGATTGCGCAGCCGGTCGGAGACGTAGCCGCCCAGCGTGTTCGAGGGCGCGGTGAAGGCGGCGCTCATCGCGATGATCAGCCCGGCGGTCTGCACCGAGAAACCGCGGTCGACCACCAGCAGCGAGGGCAGCCAGAAAACGTAGGCGGTGACCACTGCGAAGCGCACGAACTGCAGCCCGCCGCAGACCCACATGATCGGTTGATGAAAGAGTTGCGCGATGTCGGCGAGGGCGAGCGGTTGCGGTGCATGGGTGCGCGGTTTCTCGCGCGCCATGCGCTGGTAGATGAGCGCGGCGACGATGCCCAGTGCGGCGAAGAACATGAACGCCGCACGCCAGCCGTACATGGCGGTGAGCAGCGGCCCGGCGAGCGAGAGCACGATGGTGCCGGCGAAGCCCCCGACCATGTAGAGGCTCATCGCAGTGGCGCGGCGCTCGGGCGGGAACCACGACGCGAGCAGTGTCAGACCGGGCGCGAACAGCAGCGCGCGGAAGGTGCCGGCGAGCAGCTGGGTGATGATGGCGAGCCAGAACGCATGCACCAGTCCGAAGGCGAGCGAGAATACCGACCAGCCCATCAGTCCGATGAAGAACAGCAGCCGCGGGCCGTAACGGTCCGACAGGAAGCCCGCGGGAATCTGGCCCAGCGCATAGCTGAACGTGGCTGCCGCCGAGAGCATGCCGGCCTGGGTGAAGTTGATCTGCAGGTCTTCGCGGATCAGCGGCAGCAGCAGCGGCATGGCGCTGAAGGTGATGCCGTGGACCAGCTGGCAGAGGACGACCAGCGTGACCGTGGTGATGCCGTCGCGGCGGGTCGGGTGCGTCGAGGCGGATGCGGTGTCCATGAGCGATGGCACTGTAGCGGGATCGGCCACGGCGGGCATTGCGCCAAATCAAGGCGGCGACGATCTTGTGGCGAGGGGGAAATGCGCTGGCCCGCAAGGCGGTGTGGTGATGGCCGGTGCTGCCGCCTGCGGCGGTTGCCCGCCACCCGGCGTGGCGGGTTGCGGGCCTACCGCAACAGTCCTGCCGTCTCGAACTTCAGATACAGCTCCCGCGATACCCATGCATCCGTCGCGGCGTAGGTGATTTGTGCGGCGGTGAGTTGCGGTGCGGACCAGTTGGTGGTTTTTGCGCCCTTGGGGATGCGGAAGCCGAGGAACATGCCGGCGAGGTTGCGCACGCCGGTCTGTTCATAGCCGCTGCGTTTGGCGAGTTGCCCGAGGTCGACGATGCCTTTTTCGGCGAACGCAAACACCTGTTTCAGCGTGCGCAGGTCATAGGCGAGCGCGACGCCGGCCTTGGCGGTGCCGGGCGCTTCGAGCATCCGTGCCAGCACGGTGTGGGTGTCGGGCAGGCACAGCGGGAAGATGTAAACGGCGCGCGCCGTGGCGACCTGCGCGATGCTGGGCAGGTAGCTCTCGCCTTTGCGGAATGCGGGCCGCGTCTCGGTGTCGAAGCCGACCACGCGCTCGGCGGCGATGTCGGCCGCCGCCCGCGCGATGGCGTCCGCGGACCGGATGTACGTGACCGGCCCGTCGTAACGCTGCACCGGCAGGTCGATCAGGTCGTCGCGCGAAATCGCGCGCGCGGTGCCGGGGTGGAAAGCGGCGGGGGCGTGGTTGTTCATCAGGGTGTGGAGGGTAACAGGTCGCGGGGGTGCGTGGTACAGTGCTTGCCGGGCCGGGCTAGACCGGTGGCCGGGGCGCGCAACAGGGGATCACGTGGAGGATAGAGCGGTGGCGGTCTGCAATCGGCGGTGGTGGTGCATGGGACTGGTGCTCGCGCTCGGCGCCTGCGCACCACTGCCGATCTACACCACGCTGCCGGTCGAGGTGCGGCCTTCGCCTAACGTCGGCGAGCGGCGGCCGAATTACGTGATCCTGCACCACACCTCCAGCGACACGGCCGAGCGGGCGGTCGCCACGCTGACCAATGCCGCCCGGGGGGTCAGCGCGCATTACCTGATCGCGCGCGATGGCAGGATCATTTACCTGGTCGATGAACTGAAGCGCGCCTGGCATGCCGGCGATTCGTATTGGGGCGGTAACCGCGATCTGAATTCCTCTTCGATCGGCATCGAACTCGACAACAACGGCCGTGAGCCGTATGCCGATGCGCAGATCGCCGCGCTGCTCGCGCTGCTCGCGGATCTGCGGGCGCGCTGGAACATTCCGCCGGCGAACGTGCTCGGTCACGGCGATGTCGCACCGGGGCGCAAGGTCGATCCCAACGGGCTGTTCCCGTGGCGGCGCCTCGCCGCGGCGGGCTTCGGCCTGTGGTGCGAGCCGCCGTTCGATCCGGCGCCCGACGGTGTGGATGATGCGACGCTGCTTGCGGCGCTGGGTTATGACGTGACCGTGCCGTGGTCCGCGGTGGCGGCTTTCAGGCGGCACTGGGCGGCGGAGGACGCGGCGTCCGCTGCGCCGCTGACCGCGGAGCAGCGCGGGCTGCTGCAGTGTCTGCTGCGGCAGCAGCAAGCGGGCGGATAAAAAAATATAATGTAAACAATAAGTTACGTATTTTTCGCGGCGGCGCCGTGCGGCCTGGACGGTGTGTTGCACTTCATCGTCAACTGTCCTACAGAGATGCTGCGATGGCGCTTTCCGTCCGCATTCCCCGCAGTGTCGAGCAGGAACTCGCCGACTACTGCGTCAAGCATCGCGTGCCCAAGAGCGACGCGGTGAAGCAGGCGCTCGATGAGTTCCTCGCCGCCAAGGCCGGCGACCGGTCGCCGAACGAACTGGCGCGCGAGTGCATCGCGCCGGATACCGATGGGCGCCCGACGGAAGGATGTGGCGCGCAATACCCGGCGCCTGCTGCGTGAACGTTTCCGCGGCAACGGCAAGTGAATCGCGTGCGGGTCGACGCCGGGTTCCTGGGGGCGCTGTTTTGCCGCAATGGCCGCCAGCGCGCGGCAAGAGCGAATTGCTGCAATGAGTGCAGCGGGGCGGCATGGCCGTTTTCGAGCCGCCGGTGTCCGCTGATCCGGTGATCGAGGGGCTGATCCTGAAACATGCCGACCGTGATCTCGATTTCACCGACGCTGCGTTGATCTGGCTGGCGTTCGAGTCGGGTTTGCCCGAGGTGCTGACCGCCGATGAAAAGGATTTCGCGGTGGTCCGGCTGAAGGGCGGCAAGCGCTTCGACATCGTGCCGTGGATGCACTGATAGCGGCGGGTTCCCGGTTAGAATGGGCGGACTGCGGCCGTTCCCGGAGGAGCAAGCATGACGGTGAAACTCGGGCTGATGGTGCCTGCCAACAATACGACCATGGAGCCGGAGCTGCGCGCGTGGCTCGACGGTGCGCAGTGCCGCACGCTGCGCATTCCGCGCGGCAAGGGATTGCTGGGTCCCGCGGAAATCCCGGCCTACGTCGCCCAGGCGCTGCAACTCGCGCAAGCTTACGACCCGCAGCAGACTGACATTGTCGCCTACGGCTGCACCGCGGCCGGCTTCATCGGCGGTCCGGCGCGCGACGCCGAAATCCAGACGCAGCTCGCTGCGATCACCGGCAAGCCGGTGGTGACCACGGCGAGTGCGATGATCGCCGTGCTGCGCCACATCGGTGCCACGCGCATCGCGGTGGTGACGCCGTACCTGGATTCCGTCAACGAACGGCTGCGCGCATACCTGGAGCAGTCGGGCATCACGGTGCTGAAGCTGGCGAGTTTCAAGGCGGAGACCACGGACGAACTCGCGGCGATCACGCCGGCCCAGGTCATCGCGCTGGCGCGCGCGACGATGGTGCCCGCGGCGGAGGCGATGTTCATCGCCTGCTCGCAGCTGCCGACGAAAGACATCATCGCGGATCTCGAGCTCGAGTTCGGCAAGCCGGTGTGGTCGTCGATCAGGGCGACCGCCTGGCATGTGCAACGGGTCTTGGCGGGCAAAACGGCGGCCGCGGCCGCGTAAACCAACAACATGAGGAGGCGTGATGAAGTCCGTGGTGCTTAAAGCGGTGGCGGGTGCGGTCCTGGCGGCGGTGGCGGGGATCGCGGTGGCGCAGAGTTTTCCGAACAAACCGGTACGTATCGTCGTTCCCTTCCCGCCCGGCGGCGGCGTCGACATCGTCGCGCGCCTGGTGGGGCCGAAACTCGCGGCGCAGTACGGCCAGCAGGTCATCGTCGAGAACCGCGCGGGTGCCGCCGGCATCATCGGCACCGAATACACCGCGCGGGCTGCGCCCGATGGCTACACCTGGGCGATCTGCACGCTGGGCAATCTCGCGGTCAACAAGCACATCTATTCGAAAATGACCGTTGATCCGCTGCAGGATCTTGCGGCGGTGACGCAGGTGGTGGATGTGCATTTCGTGATGGTTGCGCATCCGTCGCTGCCCGCGAAAACCGTGCCGCAGCTGATCGCGCTGGCGAAACGCCTGCCGCCCGGCGACATCACCTATTCATCCTCCGGGGCCGGCGGTGCGCCGCACCTCGGCGGCGAGCTCCTGCAGCGGCTCACCGGGATCAGGCTGACGCACGTGCCGTACAAGGGCAGCGGCCCGAGCTTCGCCGACCTGCTCGGCGGCCACGTCTCGCTGACCTTCGACAGCATGCTGCAGGCACTGCCCTACATCCGCGACCGGAAACTGGTGCCGCTGGGAGTGCTGGGTCCGAAACGCGTTGCGGCGCTGCCCGAAGTGCCGACCATTGCCGAGCAGGGCGTGCCCGGCTATGCCCTGACCAACTGGTTCGGGCTGGTCGTGCCGGCGGCGACGCCGAAAGACCTGATTGCACGCGTCCACGGCGATTTCACCAAGGCGCTGCTGCAGAAGGACATCCGCGACCGGATTGCCGCGATGGGCGCCGATGCGGTCGGCAATTCGCCCGAGGCGTTTGCACAGTTCTGGCGCGCCGAGTCGGACAAGTGGGCGCGCATCGTCAAGGACGCCAACATCAGGGCGAACTGAGCGCGGCCGTCAATGAAAAAAACGGGCCGCAGCTGCGGCCCGTTGGGTTTGCGCCCGGGCGCGCTCAGCGCAGCGCGTGGAGCAGTTCCAGCGCCTTGTCCATCGAGAATTTCCGGGTATCGGGGCTGTAGGCCTTGGTGTTCGCCGGCATCATGTAGCCGTGCAGGATGCCGGGGAAGATGTGCACTTCGAGCTGCGGTATTTTTTTCGCTTTTTCGACGTAGGCGGCCTGCACCTCCGGCGGCGCGGCAGTGTCCTGGTCACCCCAGATCAGGCAGACCGGCTTGGCGAGGCCGTCGAACTCCTGGATGAAGTCCTTCATCTGCGTGCTGTGGCAGCCGATGCCGGCATCATAGCCGAGGCGTTTGGGGCCGAGAATTGCGAACGGTCCGCCGAAACAGAAACCCATGGCGACGGCCTTGCCGTTGTGCTGGCGGAGCTGGCGCACGGCGAGCAATGCATCGGCCATGTCCGTCTCGCCGGACTTCAGCACCGGCAGGCGCGGCTGCGAGCGCTCTGCGGCCCGGGCATCGTCGCGCGGCAGCGGGCCCGGCAGCGTGCGCCAGAACAGGTCCGGCGCCGCGGCGATGTAGCCCGCTGCGGCGAATTCGTCGGCGATGCAGCGGATGTCGGCGTCGACGCCGTGCACGGCCGAGGCGAGCACGACCGCCGGCACCTTGCCGCTGCCGGCCGGTGTTGCAACATAACAGTCGAATTCGCCGTTGTTGCGCGAGCGGACCTTGATGGTTTTGCCGGGCATGGGATTCCTCAACTGATGGCCAGCAGTTCGACTTCGAAGACCAGCGTGGCATTCGGCGGAATCACGCCGCCGGCGCCCCGCGCGCCGTAGCCGAGGTCGGGCGGGATCGTCAGCTTGCGCTTGCCGCCGATTTTCATGCCCAGCACGCCTTCATCCCAGCCGCGGATCACGCGGCCGCCGCCGAGCGGAAATACGAACGGGTCGTCGCGGTCTTTGCTGGAGTCGAACTTCTTGCCGTCGGTGAGCCAGCCGGTGTAGTGCACGGTTACTTCGATGCCCGCGGTTGCCTCGGCGCCTTCGCCGGCGACGAGGTCTTCGATGATCAGTCCGCTTGCAGTGGTGGTCGATGCCATGATTGATCCTTGTTCAGATAGAGCTCGCATTATGCATCAGACTCACGCACGGGAAAGCTGCGGCCGATTTTGGGTAGAATCGCGCCTTTGCCGACAGCACCAGAAAAGGAATTCCAGTGGAGTGGATTACGAGTTTGCTCGATGACGTACCGGCTGCCGCCCCGTATCGCGCACAGCTGGAGGCGCTGGCGCGGGAGCACGCCGCGCTCAAGGCCGAGAATGCACGGCTGAATGAAGAGATCGAGATGTTCATCCGGAAATGGGACACGCTCGATGGCGATGCGGTGCGCACACTGGAATATCTGGCGCGCGTCGAACGCGGGCATCCGCAGGAGATCGCCAGGGCCAATCAGGTCAATATCCAGATCGTCGAGTCGTATCTGGGCTTTCTGCTGCAATTGCAGTACGTGCAGACATCGGCCAGCGACGAGGCGCATTTCAATATTGCGGACAAGGGTCGGCGCTATCTCCGCGAGCGTGGCCTGTGGCCGGCTTGATGGATCTGCTTTCGAAATAACAGCGACGACTTGAAGCTTTTACCGGGATTGCTCAGCGCGTCGTGCCGGGCGCTTGCTGCAGCGCCCGGTAGCGGTGTGTCTCCAGCGTGATGCGGCCCCAGTCGATGGTGGTGGTCGTGCCGTCGAGCCGGACCGAATAATCCTTGAGGTCCCACTCGGCGAACTTCGAGGGAAAGCGCGAGCGCTGGCCCTGGATTTTTTCGCTGCGGCTGCGCGTCGGCGGTCCGTATTTTTTCGTCAGTGCTTCCAGCGCCGTACCCTGCCCCTGTATGCCCCAGGTGTTGATGTATATGGCCTCGATGCTGCCGTCGACGACGTCGATAACCATTTCGCCACGGGCCCATGGCGTGGACGCGGTGCGCGGATAGAACACCTGGTATTTTTCCGCACCCCAGGCCGTTTTGGCGGTCAGCGCCTCGGCGTAGCAATGGCGGCCGGTCATGGCGTCCTCGCCGCGCGCGCAGGGCGGGAACCGGAAACGCGAGCCGAGTTCGACGCCGAACATGGTTTTCGCGGGATCGGCGGCGACGCCGATGGCCGGGGCGAGCAGGGCGACTGCGCAGAGCAGATGGCGTAATGTTTTCATTGCAGTCATCATACAGGCCTTCAAAGGGTGTTTCTTCATTGACAGCGGGGATTGCGTTGGGGTCGTGGCAGGTCTACATCGTGCGCTGTGCCGATGACAGCCTCTATACCGGCATTGCGCGCGATGTCGAGCGACGCGTTGCCGAACACAATGCCGGCAACGGACTGGCGGCGAACTACACGCGGTCGCGCCGGCCGGTGGTGCTGGTGTATCAGGAGCCCGCGGCTGATCGTTCCGCGGCAAGCAAACGCGAATACCAGATCAAGCAGTTGAGCCGCGCGCAGAAGCTGGCGCTGGTGGCCGGCGGGCCGGCCGGCACGCGCGCGACCGCTGCGGCCTGACGCCGCGGGCGGCGGTGGTCAACGCGGCCGTATCGCCGCTGTTTTGTTAACATCGTCGCTGACCATCCACCAGACCGGTATGCCCATGACCGATATCAACCGCGTGGCGGCAGATGTATTCGAAGCCGCGCGCACGCGCCGTTCGATCCGCGCCTACAAACCCGACCCGGTGCCGCCGCAGACGCTGCGCGAAATCGTCGAACTCGGGCGCCACGCGCCGAGCGGCTCGAACATCCAGCCATGGCGCGTGCATGTGCTGACCGGAACGACGCTCCGGCGCGTGGGCGGTGCAATCCAGGCGGCGTTCCTCAACGACGAACCGGGCCACAGGCGCGATTACGATTACTACACCGATCCGGTGTTCGAGCCGTACCTGGCGCGCCGTCGCGAATGTGGCTGGGGGCTCTACCGCACGCTGGGCATCGGCCGCGGCGACCACGAAAAATCGAAAGCCTATCGTGCGGCCAATTACACATTCTTCGGCGCGCCCGCCGGGCTGGTGTTCACGATCGAGCGCAAGCTGGAAAAGGGCAGCTGGCTGGATTACGGCATGTTCCTGCAGACGCTGATGCTGGCGGCACGGGCGCGGGGGCTGCATACCTGTGCGGAAGCGTCGATTGCCAGTTATCCGGCCATCGTGCGCCGCGAACTGGGTCTGAGCGAGGACTGGGTGGTGATCTGTGGCATGGCCATGGGTTATGCCGATGGTGATGCCGTCGTGAACACCTTCCAGCCGGCGCGCATTGCGCTGGAGGATTACGCGGTGTTTCTCAATTGAGCGCACCGTCGCCGGATGCGGCGCCCGACCCGTTGCGCTGGCTGGATCGGATTCCGCTGCTGGCACTGGTCGTGGCGGCGGTGCTGCTGGGGCCGGCGCCGTTCGTGCCGGAGCCGCATCTGTGGGAGAAGCTCAAGCTGCTCGCGGCGGGAATGCTGGTCCGGCCCATCGATATCTTCGACCTGGTGTGGCATGCCGCGCCGCTGGTGCTGCTGGTGATGAAGCTGGTGCGCATGGCGCGCGCCACCAGGGGGCGCTGAGCGGACAATGCGCAAACCGTGGTCCCTGCTGGTGCTGGCAGTGCTGCTGTGGCTGGGCGGCGTCGTATCGGCGCAGACCGTGGCGCAGGCGGCATCGACCGCGGTCGATGTCCACGTGTTCTGGCGCATCGGCTGCCCGCATTGCGAACGGGCGCGGGAATTCCTCCAGGCTGCTGCGGCGCGCGATGACTGGCTGCGTCTGCACGAGTACGAGATCGGCGACGATGCAGTGAACCGCGGCGCTTTCGAGCGTGCAGTCAACTACTTTGGCATCCAGAATCCCGGCGTGCCCACCATCGTTATTGGTGATCGCTATGCGGTCGGCTACCACGATGATGCCACCACGGGTGTGGCCATACTCGCCGCGGCAGCGCTGTGCCGCGGGCAGCCCTGCCCTGATGTCGTGCCGGTGTTGTTCACCGATGCGCCGTTGGCACGCCCGCCTGAGCGGCGTATGGGCGGTTTGCCCCGCACCGTGCGCCTGCCGCTGATCGGTGAACTGGAACTGGCGACGGTGTCGCTGCCGGTATTGACGGTGCTGCTCGCCGCGATCGACGGCTTTAATCCCTGTGCGATGTGGACACTGCTGTTCCTGGTGGGGCTGCTGGTGGGCATACCCGACCGCGTGCGGATGTGGACGCTCGGTACGGCGTTCATCGCGGCCTCGGCGGCGGTCTACTACCTGTTTCTCGCGGCATGGCTGAACCTGCTGCTGTTCCTCGGCGTGGTGGTGTGGATCCGTGGGGCGGTGGCGCTGGTCGCGCTGGCGGGCGGCGGCTATTACATCCGCGAGTTTTTTGTGAATCCCGAGGCACTGTGCCGCGTCACCGGCGGCGAATCGCGGCGGCGCGTGCTGACGCAGTTGCGCGCAATCGCACTGGAGCAGCGCTTCTGGCTGGCGCTGGGCGGCATCGTGCTGCTGGCGGTGGCGGTGAACCTGGTGGAGTTCATCTGTTCGGCGGGAATACCGGCGGTGTATGTGCAGGTGCTGACGCTGAGTGCGCTGCCGGCATGGCAGTATCACGGGTATCTGCTGCTCTACATCCTGGTGTTCATGCTCGACGACCTGCTGATTTTTGTGATCGCGATGAAAACGCTGCAGGTGACGGGGTTGACCGGCGCTTATGCGCGCTGGTCGCACCTGATCGGCGGCGCCTTGTTGCTGTTGATCGGCATGCTGCTGCTGTTGAAGCCGGAATGGCTGGTATTCGGCTGAGTTGCGCCAAAAAAGATAAGTAAAAACAACAACTTATGGCATAAACACGCGACTGCCCGAGCGTGGCGGCCGGGTCTGCAAATGGCACCAGCCGATCGTGGCCTGCGGGTTTTCCAGCCACAGTCCGAGTGTTTCGAGTACGTCGAGATGCGCGAGGCACCAGGCGTCGAGCGCGCCGTCGCGATCTTCGAGGTCGATCGCGAGGCAGGTCAGGTGCCTGCTGCCTTTGGCCGCACCGGGCACCCCGGCGTTGATCGCTGCCGGCCGCCAGCCGGAACTGACCTTGCGCATCATCCCCGCCCGCCGCAACAGCCGGTTCACGCGGCGCAGCGTGTCACGGGCGTTGGCGCGCAGTTCGCGCGTGAGTTCGCTGCGATAGAGCTTGTCGCGGCCCATGTAGTAGTCGCGGAGCAGCAGTGCCGGTACGGGTTTGCGTGGGGTCATCGGGCGGAAGATTACCCGATCTGCGGCGCTGCGCTTACACTATCCGCTGCGAATGGACGGGGAGAAACCGCCGATGGCTGACAGTTTCGGGACGCGGGCGACGGATGCCTACGCATTCGATGCGTTCTCGCCGCAGCAGATCGCCGAACGGGTGCAGAACGTCGGGGTCACCAAGGCGCGCCTGCCGCTGCTGTCGATGCTGATGCTCGGCATGCTTGCAGGCGCATTCATTGGCCTGGGTGCGCTGTATTACACGCTGGTGATCAGCGATGCGCAGCTGTCGTTTGCCGTCGGCCGCGTGCTCGGTGCGGTGTGTTTCTCGCTGGGGCTGTTGCTCGTCGTGGTGGCCGGCGCGGAGCTGTTCACCGGCAATAACCTGCTGGCGATGGCCTGGGCCGATGGCAAGGTGAGTACCGTGGAGTTGCTGCGCAACTGGGCGGTGGTGTGCGTTGCCAATTTCATCGGCGCGGCGGGGCTCGCGGTGCTGGTGTTCCTGTCGGGGCATCTGGGCATGAACGACGGCGCGGTCGGCCGCAGCTACCTGGCGATCGCCGCCGCGAAGAGCACGCTGCCGGTCGCCGAGCTGTTTTTCCGCGGCGTGCTGTGCAATGTGCTGGTGTGCATGGCGGTGTGGATGGTGCTCGCCGGGCGCAGTGTCATCGACAAGTTCGCCGCCATCGTGCTGCCGATTTCGGCATTCGTCGCCGCGGGCTTCGAGCATTCGGTCGCCAATATGTATTTTTTTCCGGTGGCGCTGCTGCTGAAAGCCTCCGGTGCGGCACTGCCCGCGGGTGGCGACGCGATTACACTTTATGCGATGTGCCGCAACCTGGTGCCGGTGATCCTCGGCAATATCGTCGGCGGCAGCGTGCTGGTCGCGCTGGTCTACTACGTGATCTACCGTCGTCCGGCCAAGCCCGACAAATGAGCGCGGACCTGCTGCTGCACGCCACGCTGACCGTCACCGGTGCACGTGAACAGTTGCCGACCGTGGATGCGCGCATCAAGGCGCTGCTGGTCGAGGAAATCTACGTCGGCGAATTCGAGGAACATCACGGCGACGATGCGCTGTCGTACGACTTCAAGGTGCATGGCGGCATACCGTTCCCGGCATTTGCCGCGGCGTCGCAGGAATTTCCGGAACTGGTGATTACCGCGGAGTGGGTGAATGTCGCGGCCGGGCGCAGGGGCCGGGCGCAGTTGAGCAACGGCAGCATCACCCAGCACACGGAAGACACCATTGCGCCGGGCGGTGCCGAGGCAGGCAACCGCTATCTGCGGACGGCAGGCGACGGCACGCTGCAACTGGCGTTTGCGCTGGTACAGCGTGATCGGCAGCAGTGGGCGGGGTATGTGCTGAACCACGAGCGCGACGCGTTGTTCCGTATCACGCGCAGTGGTGACGACGTCGAGCTGCTGGCGACCGAAGGTGCGGCGGAGTGGGCATATTTGTGGCGGCTGCGGGCGGCGGACGACGCGCCGCAGCCGGAAGCACTGGACCCGCCACAACCGGTTGACCCGGCGCTGTATGGTGAACTCGGGCGCATGGCCGAGGAATTCGTCGCCGGATGGTTCTGGCTGCGCGCAGCCCCCGCTGCCGACAACGCGATCGAAATGGAGCGCTACGCCCGTTATGGTTACGCCGTGCGCGACGCCAACGTGCGCGCGGCGCGACTGCACCGGTTGCGTGGGGCACTTGATGCGTCACAACCGCTGGAGCATTCGACGCTCGATGCGCAGCATGCGTGGATCAGCGATCTGCTGCTGCGCTGCTGGGCAGTGTGATCCGGCGCCGGGTGCAACATGCAGAATGTTCAGCGCGGCTGGTGATCATCGGTCATTTGCCGGGAACTCCAGAGTTCGCCATCGAATCCACCGCTCACCGCTCACCGCTCACCGCTCACCGCTCACCGCTCACCGCTCACCGCTCACCGCTCACCGCTCACTCGCTCAATACTGATGCGGTGGCCTGCGCCGCCACTGTCGAATCAGCAGATAGCCCCCGAGCATGCCGCCCAGGTGCGCAAAATGCGCAATGC
>RPOR01000039.1 GCA_003820645.1 Betaproteobacteria bacterium | reverse complement strand
GCTCACCGCTCACACGCCATGTTCGACATCGGCTTCTCCGAATTGATGGTCATTGCCGTGGTGGCGCTGATCGTCATTGGGCCGGAAAAACTGCCCAAGGTCGCACGCACCGTCGGCCACCTGTTCGGCCGCATGCAGCGCTATGTCAATGATGTCAAAGCTGACATCAGCCGCGAAATGGCGCTCGACGATCTGCGCAAACTGCAGGCGAGCATGCAGGACACTGCGCGCTCCATCGAACAGTCGGTGACCGAGGAAGTCCGCTCTGCCGAGACCGAGATGAGCAGGATTTCCGCCGATGTGCAGACGCCCGGCCCGGAGGCCGCGCCGCCTGCGGCGTCCGCGGCCGTGACGCCGCAGGACCCGGGCAAGCCGGCATGAGAACCGGCATCGGCGCGCAGTGAGCGAAGACACTTTCATTTCCCATCTGGTCGAGTTGCGCGACCGGCTACTGCGCGCGCTGATCGTGTTCGGGCTGGTGCTGCTGGTGCTGGTTCCGTTTGCTTCCGAACTCTACGATCTTCTGGCAACGCCGATGATGCACGCGCTGCCCGAAGGCGCAAAAATGATCGCCACCGGCGTGGTGACGCCCTTTCTGGTGCCGATCAAGGTCGCGATGATGGTGGCGTTCGTGATCACGCTGCCATACACGCTGTTCCAGGCCTGGTCGTTCGTGGCGCCCGGCCTCTACAGCCACGAAAAGCGCCTGGTCATGCCGCTGGTGGTGGCGAGCACCCTGCTGTTCGTGGTCGGCATCGTCTTCTGTTACTTCTTTGTTTTCAACACGGTGTTCCACTTCATCAATCAGATTGCGCCGAAGAGCATTTCGGTGGCGCCGGACATCGAGAACTATCTCAATTTTGTGCTGACCATGTTCCTCGCCTTCGGCCTGACCTTCGAGACGCCGATCGTCGTGGTGATGCTGACACGCATGGGACTGGTGACGCTGGAACAACTGCGCAGCATCCGCCCCTATTTCATTGTCATCGCCTTCATCATTGCGGCGATCGTCACGCCGCCCGATGTGGTGTCGCAGCTGCTGCTGGCGATTCCGATGTGCCTGCTGTTTGAAGTGGGATTGTTTGCCGCGCGGTTTGTCGGCAAAAAACCGGCAGCTGCGGCAGATACCGCAGATGGCGATTACCAGCCTCCCACGGATGCCGCGCAGGATCGCGAACTCGACCGCATCGAAGCCGAAGAGCGCAGCCGCTCCGGTGGCTGAACCGGCCGCCGGTGTTGCTGGCGTTCGGGTGCGGTTATTCCTGGTTTTCCCGGCGCGGCTGTTTCGGCCGCTTGCCGACGATCACCTTGAGGTCGATTTCCCCGGCCTCGCGCACCACGCGCAGCGTTGCCGGATTGCCCGGCACCAGCGCGGCGATCAGGTTGAGCATCGTCGCCGAATCGGTCACCGGCTTGCCGTCGACGGCAATCAGCACATCGCCGACCTTCATGCCGCCGCGGTCGGCGGGTGTGCCGCGAAAGACTTCGGTGATCAGGGCGCCGCGCGTGCTGGGGATCTTGAATGACTCGGCGATTTCCTTGGTCATGTCCTGCACGCCGACGCCGATCCAGCCGCGCTGTACCGACCCGGTCTGGATGATCTGCTCCATGACCGTTTTCGCAGTGCTCACCGGAATCGCAAAACCGATACCCAACGACGCGCCGCCCGGCGTTTTCGAATAAATTGCGGTATTGATGCCGATCAGGTGGCCGTTGACGTCGACCAGCGCGCCGCCCGAATTGCCGGGATTGATCGCGGCATCGGTCTGGATGAAATTCTCGAAGGTGTTGATACCGAGTTGGCTGCGGCCCAGGGCGCTGACGATGCCCATGGTGACGGTCTGGCCGACGCCGAACGGGTTGCCGATGGCAAGCACGACATCGCCGACGCGCACGCTGTCAGGCTGGCTGAAGGTGATCGCCGGCAGCGACGGCAGGTCGATTTTCAGCACGGCGAGATCGGATTCCGGATCGGTGCCGATCAGGCGTGCATTGACGCGCCGCGTATCCGCCAGCGCGACTTCGATGCCGTCCGCCGCCTCGACCACGTGGCTGTTGGTCAGGATGTAGCCCGAGTCGCTGACAATGACTCCGGAGCCGAGGTTGGTGCTGGGCCGGGCCTGGACATCGGGCTGGTCACCGAAGAAATACCGGAACACCGGGTCGTCCATCAACGGATGCCGCTGCGGTGCCTTGATCGCCTTGGATGTGAAAATATTGACCACTGCCGGCATCGCTTTTCTGGCGGCGTCGCTGTACGAGGACGCGCGCGGTGCCGCGCTGTCCCCAGCCGTCTGTTTGACGGTAGTGATGACCGTGCCCTGCGGCATGCCGCTCAGCAGGTCGGGGCGCAGGGTGCTGACGACAAACAGCGCGGCGAGACAGACGGTCGCGGTTTGACAGAAGATCAGCCAGAGTTTTCGCATGAGGCTGCCGTGGGCGGCGCGGCGATGATGTTGTTGTTCGGTGAATTGAATATTTTTCGCGGGATGTGCGGCGCCGGATGCCGGCCTGGCGAATGAAATGCAGATCCCTGATTGCCATGATTATTCCTCAAACGGCCCGCCGGTGGAAGCCTGCGCCACGGCGGCCACATCGCATGCCGTGCCGATGGCAATCCGGCTTGCGGATCACCCCGCAAATCCGGCGACTGCTGTTGGGGGCGGGCGGGACGGCCGGCGGCGTCGGCAACAGCACTGTTGCGCACGGCAAAGTGCAACGCATGACCGGAAACGGATCCCCGACCCCGCCGCGGCTGGACTATCATATAAGCCGGTTTTCAGCTGGTAGCGAGGGTTTTTATGCGCGGCACCATCATCTGCGTCATGGCCGCAGCCATGCTCGGAGTGAGCATCCCGGCGACCGCTCATGACCGACATGGGCATGCGCGCGCGGGCATCGGCTTTTATTTCGGGGCACCGCTGTACTGGGGCTCGGGGTGGGGCGGACCTGGTCCCTATTACTACTACCCGCCGGCAATGGTGATTCGCCCGCCGCTGGTCTTTTACGACGAGCACGGCAATCCCGTGCCCAACGATGTGGTGGCACCCGGGGAGCCGCTGATCTATTACGATCGTTATGGCAATCCCGTGCCGCTCGCGCAGCCGCCAGCGCAGGCACAATCGCAGCCGCAGCCGCAGCCGGGAACGGCGGCACCGACCTGGTTTTTTTGCGCGGACTCGCAGTCCTACTATCCGTACGTGAAGACCTGCGCTTCGCCCTGGCAGCGCGTCGCGCCTATGCCGCCGCCCCCGCAGCAGTAGGCGCGCCGCTGCGCGCACCTGCCGCGACGGTTCTTGCGGCTGATGCCGGAACTGCCCATCAGCAAGTGTGGCGGGCCGTGCCCTGGCTGCGAATCGCCGGCCGCATCGCCAGCGGCATGGGTAGTGGATGACGGGGTGAAGTTTTGAGTGTGCCGGTCGCCGCCCGTCAGCCATCGCGGCGATTTCCGCGCTGACGTCAGTTCTTCAGGCGCACGTGATGTTCCAGCCCCGCACAGTCTTCGTCCGTCTTCAGTCCGGCCGCACGGATGCCATGTGCGGCAAGCGCTTCGTCGCGTTCCTGCGTGTCGCCGGTCACACCGACGGCACCGAGTAATTCGCCATCCGCCCCGCGAATCAGCATGCCGCCGCCTTCGGCGAAGATCCGGTCCTGCGAAGCCTTGAACAAAAAATCCATGAACAGCGGGCGTTCTTCGGTGCGCAGCCGCACCAGACTCGAAGAGCGGCCCAGTGCCAGCGCAGCGTGTGCCTTGCCCAGCGCCATTTCAAACCGCATCATCGCCGAGCCGTCTTCCTTCTTGAATGCCTTGACCACGGCGCCGTGCTCGACGACTACCACGGAAACAGGGCGGCAACCGAGCTCGCGTGCCCGGGACAGAATGGCATCGATGATGTCCTCGGCCTGCGACAGGGTGATCATGGACACGGGTGTTTCCCTTGACGATGAAAGCGGACGCTCAATTGTATACTCCGGCAAATCGCAGCGCGTTAACCGGCACAAACAAGATGATACGAAGGAGAAAGGCATGAAGGGTTTGATTTCACTCGGGGCGTTATGCGGTGCGTTGATGGTGTTGTCGGTATCGCCGGCGGCAGCGGCTGATAAAGCAGGGGACTATCCGCGACGGCCGATCCGTTTTCTCGTGGGATTTGCGGCGGGCGGCGCCAACGACCTCGTCGCGCGGCTGGTGGCGACCAAGCTGGGGCCGCGACTGGGCCAGCAGGTGATTGTCGACAATCGTCCGGGCGGCGGCGGCATTCTCGCCCATGAACTGCTGGTCAATGCTGCGCCCGATGGCTACACGATGATCCTGGCTTCGGTGACCGGATTGGCCATGGCCCCGGCGCTGCGCGGCAAGGTGCCTTACGACCCGATCCGCGATTTTGTGCCGGTAGCCCAGGTTGTCGATGCAGCGACGCTGTTTTCGGCAAATCCGTCGAGCGCTTCAAAATCCCTCAAGGATTTTGTCGCGCGCGCAAAAAAGGAACCTGGTGCCTTGAACGTGGGCAATCCCGGCATCGGCAGCGTCGGGCATCTCGCGTTTGAACGGTTCAGCAGCGCGGCCGGCATCAAGGTGGTCAACGTGCCCTACAAGAGCGGTGGCCTGGCCGCCACGGCAGCCATTTCGGGCCAGGTCGAGCATCTGGCCGGCATCATTTCTTCCGGCGCACCGCATGTCAAGGCAGGCAAGCTGCGCGGTCTGGGCGTGACCAGCGCCAGGCGCGCGTCGATCCTGCCCGAAGTGCCGACGGTGGCGGAGCAGGGATATCCCGGATTCGAGGCGAGCGGCTGGCTGGGGATCGCGTTTCCGGCAAAAACGCCGGCACCCATCGTCCAGCGCATGTACCAGGAGACGCAGGCGGTGATGGCACAGCAGGACACCCAGGCGTTTCTGGATAAAAGCGGGCTGGACCTGGTGATGAAAAACCCCGAAGAGTTTCGCGGCTATATCAAGGCCGAACTGGCCCGCTGGACCAAGCTGATCAAGGATGCCGGGATCAAGGCCGACTAGCGCCGCCTGCCCGCGGTCGGCGCAGTGACGTAATTAGTTGATTTTATTAATTTATTTCACTATTTGCTTAACTTTCTCTGCCGTCCGCGTGTAAAATGTCGCCTTTTTCGCAGACGCAAGGGCTAAAGGGGACTACAGGCATGTCCGAGAGAGATACCGATCAGGGTAAACGGCAGTTTCTGGTCGCCGCCACCACGGTGGCTGGCGGTGTGGCAGCCGGCGCGGCCGCGGTGCCGTTTGTGGCGAGCATGTTGCCGTCGGAACGCGCGAAGGCGGCCGGCGCACCGGTCGAAGTCGACCTCAGCACGCTGGCTCCGGGCGAACGGGTGACCGTTGAATGGCAGGGCAAGCCGGTGTGGATCGTGCGCCGTACCAGGGAAATGCTCGACACCATCCGCGGCAACGACGGCAATGTTGCCGATCCCCAGTCAAAAAAGAAAATGCAGCCGGCGTACGCGACCAACGAAATGCGCGCGATCAAGGACGAATTCCTGGTCGTCGTCGGCATCTGCACCCACCTTGGTTGCTCGCCGGTGGGCAAGTTTGCCAAACAGGCAGAGGCTTTCGATCCGAGCTGGCAGGGCGGGTTTTATTGCCCGTGCCACGGCTCGCTGTTCGATCTTGCCGGCCGCGTCTACAAGAACAAGCCCGCCCCCGACAATCTGGTGGTGCCGCCGCACAAATACCTGTCGGATATGCGCATCCTCATCGGCGAAGACACCAAGGGAGCCTGATAGAAAATGGCTGCGACACCCAAAGAACCCGTACAGTTTTCCGGCGCCGGCCCCCTCAACACCCCGATCAGCGGCGTGCTCACCTGGGTCGATCAGCGTTTTCCGCTGATGTCCCTGTGGCGCGACCACCTGTCCGAGTACTACGCACCGAAGAATTTCAACTTCTGGTATTTCTTCGGCGGGCTGGCGATGCTGGTGCTGGCGATCCAGATCGTCACCGGCATTTTCCTGGTCATGCACTACAAGCCGTCGGCGGCGGAAGCCTTCGCCTCGGTGGAGTACATCATGCGCGACGTGCCGGCAGGCTGGTTCATCCGCTATATGCACTCGACCGGCGCATCGGCGTTTTTCATCGTCGTCTATCTGCACATGTTCCGCGGGCTGATGTACGGTTCATACCGCCAGCCGCGCGAGCTGATCTGGATTTTCGGCATGCTGATCTACCTCTGCCTGATGGCCGAGGCCTTCTTCGGCTACCTGTTGCCGTGGGGCCAGATGTCGTTCTGGGGTGCGCAGGTGATCATCAACCTGTTCGACGCGCTGCCGCTGATCGGGCCCGACCTGTCGACCTGGATCCGCGGCGATTTTGTCATTTCGGACGCAACGCTGAACCGTTTCTTCGCGTTCCACGTGATTGCGCTGCCGCTGGTGTTGCTCGGCCTCGTTGCCGCGCACATCATGGCGCTGCACGAAGTGGGATCGAACAACCCGGACGGCGTCGAGATCAAGAAGCACAAGGACGCGCAGGGCCGGCCGCTCGACGGCATCCCGTTTCATCCGTACTACACGGTGAAGGACATTGTCGGCGTGGTGGTGTTCCTGTTCCTGTTCTTCCTGGTCGTGTTCTTCATGCCGGAGATGGGCGGCTACTTCCTGGAGTTCAACAATTTCATACCTGCCGACTCGCTGAAGACGCCGCCGCATATCGCGCCGGTGTGGTACTTCACGCCGTACTATTCCATCCTCCGCGCGATTACCGAGGATTTCATGCTGGTGCTGGCGATCGGCGTGGCCGCGTATGCGGTGCTGATCAGGCTGACGGTGCGCGACCGGCGCATCGGTACCGCGGCCATGGCCGTTGCACTCGTGGTGATCGTGCTGATGAAGGGCGGACCGCTGGCGATCGAGGCGAAAGTCTGGGGCGTGGCGATGATGGGCGCAGCGACGCTGATTTTCTTCCTGCTGCCCTGGCTGGACCGCAGCCCGGTGAAGTCGATCCGCTACAAGGGCTGGCTGTTCAAGACCGCGCTGACGATATTCGTCATCGTGTTCCTGGTGCTCGGCTATTACGGCACGCAGACCGTAACGCCGGCCGGTACCATCATTTCGCAGATCGGCACGCTGATCTATTTCGCGTTTTTCCTGCTGATGCCGTGGTACTCGGTATTGGACAAGACCCGCCCCGAGCCTGATCGCGTGACGATGTGATGGATAAAATAATGATTAAAATCAACAAGTTAATTGCATTCCTGCTGTTCGTGCCGGCGCTGGCGCTGGCGGCCGGGGACCACATCAAGCTCGATCGTGCACCGATCAACGAGGAAGACCAGGCGTCGCTGCAGCGCGGGGCGCGGCACTTCGTCAATTACTGCCTGAACTGCCACAGCGCGGGTTACATGCGCTACAACCGGTTGCAGGACATCGGCCTGACCGACCAGCAGATCCGCGACAACCTGATCTTCACCGGGGCCAAGGTCGGCGACCTGATGAAGATCGCCATGGATCCGCACGAATCAAAGAATTGGTTTGGCGTGGCGCCGCCGGAGCTGTCGGTGATCGCGCGGTCGCGCGCATCCGCGGACGGCAGCGGCGCGGACTGGCTCTACACTTACCTGCGCGGTTTCTACCGCGACGCCGACCGGCCCAGCGGCTGGAACAACACGGTCTTCGCCAACGTCGGCATGCCGCATGTGCTGTGGGAACTGCAGGGCGAACAGGTGCTCGCCGAGCGCAAAGTGCGGGGCGAGGGCTACATGAAAACCGAAATGGCGCTGAAGCTCGACAAGCCGGGCAAGCTGAGTCCGGTCGAATACGACCAGATGGTCGCCGACCTGGTGAACTACCTGGTGTTCATGGGCGAGCCGGTGCGCACCGACCGCAAGACCATCGGCATGTTCGTGTTGATTGCGCTGGGCCTGCTGTTCGTGCTCGTTTATGCGCTGAAGAAGGAGTACTGGAAGGACGTCCACTGACCATCAGGCTAGTCAGCCGGGTTCCTGCGCGCCAGTCGCGTCAAGGTCCCGGTTTCCCCGGATTGTTTTGCCTGGAATGCTGCCCTTCAAGGCTGTTTTGACGCTGTTCCGTTACGGATAAACCATCATGATGACACTTTACTCGGGCACTACCTGCCCTTTCAGCCAACGCTGCCGCTTCGTGCTCTACGAAAAAGGCATGGATTTCCAGATCATCGACGTTGACCTGTTCAACAAGCCGGAAGATCTGGCGGTGATGAACCCGTACAACCAGGTGCCGGTGCTGGTCGAGCGCGACCTGATTCTCTACGAATCAAACATCATCAACGAATATATCGACGACCGTTTTCCGCATCCGCAGCTGATGCCCGCCGATCCGGTGATGCGCGCGCGGGCGCGGCTGTTCCTGTACCGCTTCGAGCAGGAAATGTTCTCGCACGTGATCGCCATCGAGAAGGGCACGCAGAAACAGGCCGACAAGGGCCGTCAGACCATCCGCGACAGCCTGACGCAAATCGCGCCGGTATTCGCCAAGCAGAAGTTCATGCTGGGCGAGGAATTCTCGATGCTTGACGTGGCGATCGCGCCGCTGCTGTGGCGCCTCGACCATTACGGCATCCAGCTTGGCAAACAGGCTGCGCCGCTGATGAAATACGCCGAACGGCTGTTCAGCCGGCCGGCCTACATCGATGCGCTGACGGCTTCCGAGAAAGTAATGCGCAAGTAAGGACAGGCAAGGGCCAGCCGTGGCAGAACGCTCAACCAAGCCGTACCTGATCCGCGCCATCCACGAATGGGCGTGCGACAGCGGGCTGACGCCCTACCTGTCGGTCAAGGTCGATGAACAGACGCGGGTTCCCGTCGAGCACGTCAAGGACGGCGAGATCGTGCTCAACCTCAGTTACGACGCGACGCACAAACTGACCATTGATCATGATTTGATCCGGTTTTCAGCGCGCTTCGGCGGGGTGTCGCGCGAGTGTTCGATACCGGTTGCTGCGGTGCAGGGCATCTTTGCGCGCGAGAACGGCCAGGGCCTGTTCTTTCCCGACGAGACGCCGGCACAACCGGCGGCGGCCGACGCCGCACCATCGCCAGCTGTGCCGCCGGGTCCGCCCGAAGATCCCAAGCCCGATCCGCCGTCGCCCGGTGGCCGGCCCCGCCTGCAAGTCGTCAAATAGCCGCGCCGTCGGCGCGGTTTGACACTGCCCGGCCCGCATCGCAGAATCTGCGGACGCCGGATTCGCGACATAAAAAGCCGCAGCAGCGGTGATCGAACGGCGGATGCTCAGCAGGTCGTTCAACCACCAGGAGTTGCGCATGCTTACCCCGGAAGAACTCGCACAGGTCGTTCCCGCCGAATCCACTGTTTTTCCCTCGCCGATCCCGGCGCAATGCATTTCCAGTGACGAGTACATGCCGACACCGCAGTCGGCCAGGCAACGCGAGTTCGAGGCGCGGGTCAAGGCCATCGGCGATGAACTCGCGAAGCAGCAGGGGGTGACCCGCCGCCGCTTTTTCAAGAGCGCGGCCGGCATGGCCGCGGCGTTTGTGGCGATGAACGATACCTACGGCCCGCTCTACGCGGTGAGTCGCGCCGAAGCGGCGACGCCGGAGATGGCCAACGAGCGTGCCAACGCGCTGAAGGGCCAGTTCATCATGGACATGCACACCCACTTCCTGCGCGACGACACTCGTATCATGGGTTTCGTGCGCCAGCGCGAGGCGGTGGGCAAGGCCGGCTGGAATCCGCTGCTCGCGGGCAAGCCGCAGACCATCGAGGACCTGAAGTTTCCGAACTATTTCAAGGAGATCTATCTCGATTCCGACACCAAGATCGCGCTGATATCGGGGTCCGGCTCGGAGGAACCGAAGGACTGGTTCCTGACCAACGACATGAAAACGGATGCGCGAGCCAAGGTCAACAAGGAAGCCGGCACCAAACGCATGTATGCGCATGCGATCGTGATGCCGGGGATGCCGGGCTGGATGGACGACGTGGATCGCGTGCTGGAGGTCAACAAGCCCGATTCATTCAAGGGTTACACCGTCGGCGACAATACCAACAAGCATCTCGCGCGCCATCCGTGGCGGCTCGATGACGAAAAACTGCTCTACCCGTTTTACGAAAAACTGGTCAAGGCGTCGAAAACCAATCCCAGCCTCCGCAATTTCTGCTTCCACAAAGGGCTGTTCCCGCCGGCCGTCACGCAGAAGTTTCCGAATCTGCTCGAATACGCCGACGTGCGCGACGTCGGCAAGGCGGCCAGGGACTGGCCGCAACTGAATTTCATCGTCTACCACTCGGCGTTCCGGTTCACCGGTGGCGCCTACAAGGTGGGCATGGAGCAGTTCGAGAAAACCGGACGTATCGACTGGGTCACCGACCTTGCGGAGATACCGGAGAAATTCGGCGTGAAGAATGTCTACGGCGACCTCGGCCAGATTTTCGCGCAGAGTACCGTCGCCGAGCCGCGGCTGTGTGCGGCGATGATGGGGCAACTGGTCAAAGGCCTGGGTGCAGACCACGTGGTGTGGGGCACCGACGCGGTGTGGACCGGCGCGCCTCAGTGGCAGATCGAAGCCCTGCGCCGACTGGAAATTCCGGAAGACATGCGGAAGAAATACGGCTTTGCCGCGCTGGGGGCGGCGGACGGTCCGGTGAAGCGTGCCATCCTCGGCGAAAACAACGCGCGGCTGTACGGCGTAACCCCGCAGCAGCGTGCGGCGCTGGTGAACGACCGTTTTGCACAGGCCAAGGCAGCCTACGACCGCGAAGGCGGCGACCGTACCAACATGGCCTACGGCTATGCAATAAAAAATACCTGACCGGTACTGGTGGCAAATGACGGCGCGGGTGCAAACCCGCGCCGTTTTTTTGCGGCGGCCGCTAACTGTGGCGGCGGCGGATTTCGCGGATCACCGCGGCGTTGTCGAGTTCGGCTTCCCCGTTGGCCATGCAGCCCGCGACGATGTCGGCATAGGTCGCGGCCAGCGGCAGTTGTTGGTGCAGGCGCTGCGCCTGTTCCAGCATCAGTGCGAAATCCTTCAGCGTCTGCGCGATCTTGCCGTGCGGCGTGAAATCACCATCGACCATTTTCCGGCCCTTGATGTCCATGATCTGCGAATAGGCTGCGGAATCGCGCGCTACCGCCAGCAGCCGCCCGGGATCCAGGCCCATGCGTTCGGCGAACACCAGGCCTTCGGCGAGCGCGGCACGGTTGATGCCGAGGATCAGGTTGATCGCCAGCTTGGCGCGACCGCCATTGCCCGCGGCGCCGAGATGGTGCCGGCGCGGGCACAGCGCGTCGAGCACGTCGCGCACCGCATCCGCCGCGGCCGGATCGCCGCCGACCAGTCCCAGTGCCTCGCCGCGCGCAGTTTGCTCGCTGGTGCCGGATACCGGCATCTCGATGAACTGCACCCGCGCCGCCGGCAGGCGCTGCGCGAGCGCCGTGATGCGGTCGGGATCGCACGTACTGACGCAGATGGCTGCCAGCGGCGGCAGACCGGCGGGGCGCGATGCGAGCAGGCCCTCGGGCGCTTCCAGCGCGGCTTCCACCTGATCGGTATTGAATACGGCGATGACCACTGCGCGGCACTGGCGTGCGAGTTCGGCGATCGACGGCGCGGCACGGCCGCCCAGGGCGATCAGTGCGCGGGATCTGGCGGCATCGACGTCGTAGCCGGTGACGGCATGGCCCGCTGCGAGGAGGCGCCGCGCGCAGGCCGTGCCCATCAGGCCGGTGCCGATGATACCGATCGGTGCGTTGTTCGAAGTCACGGGGAACTCGCTGTTGGTGGCGGACAGGCCGCGCAATTATAGGGGGCGTTAGGCGACTTCTGCCTGCGGCGAGGCGTTATAATCCGCGCTCGCGCCGGCATAGCTCAGTTGGTAGAGCAACCGCCTTGTAAGCGGTAGGTCGTCTGTTCGATTCAGACTGTCGGCACCATCGCCGCCGGCGCAAGGTCACCGTGACCGGGACCTGCAGGAATCGGTGGAAAAGCAAAATAATCCAATATAATCAATGGGTTATGATTAATCGCCCGGAAACGGGCGACGGGTGTCGTGTTGTGGCGCGGCCGGATTGAATTTCTGCGCGGCAGTGCCATCTAACACGCCACAAAAATGCGCACCGCAGGTCCGGTGCGCAACTGATCTGAATGGAGAGGGACGACGTTGATTAACGTAGAGCATCTGGTGAAGGCCTTCGGCCCCAAACTCGCGGTGAACGATGTGTCGTTCAGCGTCGAGCGCGGCGAAGTGCTGGGATTCCTCGGGCCCAACGGCGCCGGCAAGTCGACCACCATGCGCATGATTACCGGTTATTACCCGCCGACATCGGGCCGCATTACCGTCGGCGGCCATGACATGGTCGAAGCCCCGATCGCCGCCAAGCGGCTGATCGGCTATCTGCCGGAGAACGCACCCGGCTACGCCGACATGACGGTCAACGGTTTTCTCAATTTCTGCGCCGAATTGCGCGGCCTGCAGGGCGACGCCCGCAGGCGCGCGGTGCACCACGCGGTCGATCTGTGTTTCCTCGAAAGCGTGCTTTATCAGTCGATCGACACGCTGTCCAAGGGTTACAAGCACCGCACCTGCCTCGCGCAGTCGCTGATTCATGACCCGGATGTGCTGATCCTCGACGAGCCCACCGACGGTCTCGATCCCAACCAGAAGCACGAGGTGCGCGGCCTGATCAAGCGCCTCGGTGAAAGCAAGGTGGTCATTTTTTCAACGCATATCCTCGAGGAAGTCGAAGCGGCCTGCTCGCGCGTGATCATCATCGACCGCGGCCGCATCGTTGCCAACGGCACGCCGGCGGAACTGAAGGCGCGGTCGCCAGAAGGCAGGCTCGAGGATGTGTTCCGTGCCATCACGCTGCCCGACACCGTCAAGGCGGAGGCACACGCATGAGCACTTCGACCAACATCAAGACCATCATGAAGCGCGAGCTCTCCGGCTATTTCACTTCGCCGATTGCCTACGTATTCCTGGTGATATTCCTGCTGCTGACCGGATTTTTCACGTTCACGATCGGCAATTTCTTCGAGCGTGGCGAAGCCTCGCTGGTGTCGTTCTTCACCTGGCACCCGTGGCTGTACCTGTTCCTTGTGCCGGCGGTGGGCATGCGGCTGTGGTCGGAAGAGCGGCGGCTGGGTACGATGGAATTGCTGCTGACGATGCCGATCACCAGCTGGCAGGCCATCGTCGGCAAGTTTCTCGCCTCGTGGCTGTTCCTGGCGCTGGCGCTGGCGCTGACCTTTCCGGTGGTGATCACCGTCAACTATTTCGGTGCGCCCGACAACGGCCTGATCGTTGCCGGTTATTTCGGCAGCCTGATGCTGGCCGGATCGTATCTCGCCGTCTCCTGCATGACCTCCGCGCTGACCCGCAACCAGGTCATCAGTTTCATCCTGTCGGTGATGATCTGCCTGTTCCTGATCCTTGCCGGCTATACCCCGGTGACCGAGCTGCTGTCGCGGTTTGCCAGCCCGGTGGTGGTCGATGTCGTCGCGGCTTTCTCGGTGATGACGCATTTCGAAGGTTTTCAGCGCGGCGTGCTCGACACGCGCGACGTGGTGTTCTTCGTCTCGGTGATCGGTTTCATGCTGTTCACCACCGGCGTGATCATCCGCAACCAGCGCGCGGGATAAGACCATGAAAAACAAAAACCTGGAAACCCTGATGTACTCCGCCGGCGGCATCATCGCGCTGGCGCTGATCCTGGTCGCCGCCAACTTCATTTTCAGCGCGTTCAACGCCCGCGTCGATCTCACCGAAGGGCGCGTCTACACGCTGTCCGAGGGCACGCGCTCGATACTCGCGAAACTCGAGGCACCGGTGAAGATCCGTTTCTATTACACCCAGGGCAGCGCCGCGGTGCCGCCGGGGCTGAAGACGTTTGCAGGCCGCGTCGAGGATCTGCTGAACGAGTACAAGGCGGCCGCCAAGGGCAAGGTCATCATCGAGAAATTCAACCCCGAGCCGGATTCTGACGCCGAGGACTCGGCGGCGCTGGACAACGTCGAAGGCCAGATGACCAATACCGGCGAGAAGTTCTACCTCGGACTCGCGGTGTCCTTCCTCGACCAGAAGTCGTCGATCCCGGTGCTGACGCCGGATCGCGAGCGGCTGCTCGAATACGACATCACGCGTTCGATCTCGCAGGTCGGGCAGGCGAAGAAACCGGTGATCGGCATCATGAGCAACCTGCCGGTGCTGGGCCGCTCGCTGGACCCGGTGAAGAAGCAGCAGCCGACCGAACCGTGGGTGCTCGCCTCCGAGCTGAAGCGGATTTTCGACGTGCGCAAAGTCGATCTGGATGCGAAGAAAATCGACGACGACATCAAGGTGCTGCTGGTGATCCATCCGCGCGATATCCTGGAGACCACGGAATACGCGATCGACCAGTTCGTGCTGCGCGGCGGCAAGCTGATCACCTTCGTCGACACCTACGCCTACTTCGACCAGCAGCCTGACCTGCAGAATCCGTTTGGCGGCAGTGCGGCCGGCCAGTCGACGCTGTACAACCTGTTCAAGGCCTGGGGCGTCGAGCCCAGCCAGGGCAAGGTCGTCGCCGACCTGACCTTCGCCAGCGGCGAGGGTCCGCGCCTGCTGCCGACGCTGCTGTCGCTGACCAACGAGGCGCTGAACATGGATGACGTGGTGACCAGCCAGGTCGGCACGCTGCTGATCCCGTTCGGCGCCAGCTTCACGATCAAGTTGCCGGAGTGGCTGCAACAGACCACGCTGGTGCACACCTCGAAGAATTCGATGCTCGCCGACCTGATTATCGCCACATTGTCCGGCGAACCATCGACGCGCGGCTTCCAGCCCTCGGGCAAGGAAGAGCCGCTGGCCTTCCGGCTCACCGGCAAGTTCAAGACGGCATTCCCCAACGGCAAGCCGGCGGATCCGTTTGCGCGCGGCAAGCCGGTTGATCCGGCGCAGTTCGAGGCCGACCGCAAGGCCCATCTGCGCGAAGCGGCGGCGGAGAACACCGTCGTTGTCGTCGGCGACGTCGACATGCTGACCGACGGCGCCGCAGTCGACATCCAGGAGATCTTCGGCCAGCGCGTCGCCGTGCCGCGCAACGGCAACCTCGCGTTCGCGCAGGGCCTCGTCGAGCAGATGGCCGGCGACAGCGCGCTGATCAACCTGCGCAGCCGCGCCGCGTTCAGCCGGCCGCTGACCGTGATCCGGCAGATGGAGGCGCGCGCGCAGGAAGCCTATCTCGGCAAGATCAAGGCGCTGGAGGATACGCTGAACCAGACCACGGAAAAACTGCAGGCGCTGCAGAAAGGCGGAAAGTCAGCCACTGCCAACGGCGGGGCGATTCTGACGCCGGAACAGCAGGCGGAGATGGAGAATTTCCGCAAGAAATCGGTGGAGACGCGCAAGGAACTGAAGGAATTGCGCAAAAACCTGCGTGAAGAAACCGAGAGCCTGCAGCTGTGGACCAAGGTGCTGAATATTGCGCTGGTGCCGCTGCTGGTGATGGTGCTCGGCATCACGCTGGCAGTGATCAAACGGCGCCGGGCCAACGCCAGGGTGCGTGCATCATGAGCCGCAAGCAGTTCCTGTGGCTGATGCTGGCGGTGCTGATCATGGGCGGCGCCGGCCTCGCGCTGTTCTGGCAGGACCTGACCGCGTACCGCGACAGCGGTGCGAAAATCGGTGCCCACCTGCTGCCGCAGCTGAAGGTCAGCGACGTTGCGAAAATGCGGCTGCAGGACGCGACGCAGGAAGTGACGCTGGTGGCGAAAGACAAGGTCTGGCGTGTCGAGCAGCGTGGCGGCTACCCGGCGGATTTCGCCGAAATCAGCGGCCTGATCCTGAAATTGCTGGATGCCAAGGTCGTGCAGTCCGAGGTGGTCGGCGCCAGCCTGCATCCGCGACTCGATCTGGTCATGCCGGGCAAGGGTGCCAAGGAAGGCACTGGCACGCTGGTTGAACTGAGCGACGCCGCGGGCAAGCCGCTGGTCAGCATGGTGCTCGGCAAGGTTTCGCTGAAAAAGGACCCGATGAACCCGTTGCCGAACGCCCGCGACGGCGTGCCGGCCGGCCGCCATATTCTGGTGGCGGGCAAGGGCGACAATGTGTTTGTGGTGTCCGATCCGCTGGAAAAAGCGGTGGCCCGGCCCGGGGCATGGCTGGCCCGCGATTTTTTCAAGGTTGAGCGCATCAAGACATTGCAGCTTGCCGGTGAAGCTGCGAACTCGTGGCGCATCACCCGCGATGAAGAATGGGGTCAGTGGAAATTCGCCGCAGGCGGCGGCCAGCTCGATCCCAGCGCTGCGGTGGCTGCGAACAATGCGCTGTCCGGGCTCGCGTTCAGCGATGTCATCCTCGACGACAAGACCGGCACCGACAAGGCAGTGACGTTGACCGCGGAAACGTTCGACAACCTGACCTACACCATCAAGCTTGCGCCGCACACCGACGGCGATTTCGTGCTGCGCTTCAATGTTGCCGGCACGCCGCCGAAAACGCGCAAGCCGGAGCCCAAGGAAAAGCCCGAAGATGCGGCCAAGCGCGACAAGGAATTTGCCGAGACTCTGCAGCGCCTCGAAGCACGGGTGATGCTCGAGCAGGCGCGCTCGCAGTGGGCGTATGTCGTAGCGGGCAAAATGGTTGCACCACTGCTCGTGCCGCGCGCGGGCATGGTGCTGGGCCCGCGCCCGCAGTAATAATATAAGTAATTGTTTTAATTAATATTTTTATAGCCGGCGCAGCGGTTATATACTGCCGGTATGAAGCGTTGCGCCGTCTTGATGCTGATTGCCGCGATTTCTGCGCTACCGGGTTGCTCGGTCACGATGTATGGCCAGCAGACCACCGGCGGCGGCTCGACGGCGACGACCACCGGCAGCAGCGTCCGCGGCAGCACCAGCGTCGGCAATGCGCGCATCGGTGGTGCGTTCGGTGCGCTGCCGCTGTCTCCGGCGACGGGTGGCCAGGCCACGTTTTCCGGCGGTGCATCCGCGGTATTGGTACTGAGCGTCGTCATTGCCGAACTGTTCAGCGACTGGTTCAAACCGGCAGCGGCGCCGCGTGAAGCACTGGCACCGGGCGGCATCTCGCACACCTGTTCCTGCTACGGCTGGCAACCGGAAGCGTCGCCCGAGCCGCAGCGGCAACCGCAGCTGCAGTAATTTCAACCACTTCAACCCGGATGGGGCATTCATCATGAGCGATCAGCAGGTTCCGCATTCACCGGTATTCCCGCAGGGAAAACAATGGGATTTCAAGAAACGCGAAGGCATTTACGAGTCCGACGTGACGGCGCTGCTGCGCCGCCTGCTCGAGGACGATGCGATACGCGAAGATCAGCGCGCGGCGTGGGAACGCTGGCGCAACGATCCGTCGGGGCTGCAGCGATGAGCGCGCGCCTGCGGCAAGGACTCGTGTTGGGCGCAGCGCTCATTCTCGCCGCGACTGCGGCGACGGCGCAGAACTATCCGACGCGCCCGGTGCGCTTCGTCGTACCCTATGCACCCGGCGGCAGCACCGACACGCTGGCACGGACGATGGGCACCAAACTGTCCGACCTGCTGGGACAGCAGGTGGTGGTCGACAATCGTCCCGGCGCCAACGGCGACATCGGCATGACCATCGTCGCCAAGGCGCCGCCCGACGGTTACAGCATCGTGCTCGGTTATATCGCCAACCTCGGCATCGGGCCCAGCCTCTACGAGAAGATGCCCTATGACCCGATCAAGGATTTCACCTCGATCACCCAGGTTGCCGGCGCCTCCAACATTTTCGTGATCCATCCCTCGCTGCCGGCGAAGAACTTCAAGGAGTTCATCGCCTACACCAAGGCCAACCCAAAAAAGGTCAACTTCGCCTCGGCCGGCGTGGCCAGCGTCGGCCACCTCACCGGTGAGCTGTTGAACGACATGGCCGGCATCGACATGCAGCATGTGCCGTACAAGGGCAGCGGCCAGGCGATTTCCGACCTGGTCGGCGGCCACATCAAGGTGATGATCAGCGGCATGGCCTCGACGCTGCCGCATGTGCGCTCCGGCAAGCTGGTGGGTATCGTCACCACCGGCATCAAGCGCACGCCGGCGACGCCGGACATCCCGACCATCGCCGAAACCTTTCCCGGGTTTGAATCAAGCTCGTGGTTTGGTGTGCTGGGACCGGCAGGCATGCCGAAGCCGGTGGTGACGCGGCTCAACGCCGACATCCACAAGTCGCTGCAGGATCCGGCGGTGGCCAAGCGCCTCGCCGACGTCGGCTTCGAGATCACCTATGGTACGCCGGAGCAGTTCACCGCCTATATCCAGTCCGAGATCAAGAAGTGGGCGAAGGTGGTGAAGGCGTCTGGGGCTAAGCCCGAGTAGTGCTTGCCTTGCTTCAAAACAAAACCCCGCTGCGGCGGGGTTTTGTTTTGGGGTGATTGCAACGCTGTGCTTCAACTTCGCCGAGGGCAGCCCGGCAGCTGGTGACTTTCTTTTGCTTGCCCAAAAGAAAGTCACCAAAGAAAAGGGCACCCTGGCTCGCCGGTCCTTCGGACTTCCCTGCGCTGCTCGTTCCGCCGGGCGGCTGCGGAACTCGTCCTTGCCGTGCGCGGCAAGGACTCAGACAGTCCTCGCCGACCCCTCCCGGCGCGACTGCGCTGCTCGGCGGCTCACAAGGGGTGACTTTGTGGATTGGCGCCGGCAAGGATAATGTGAACGAATTTCGGCTATTCTTTGCTTCATTAACCAGCGATGGTTTTCATGCTGGTTTTAGTGTGGTTGAAGCCGCAAGAAAATCACATAAATAATTGATTTTATTTAATAAAATAACAAAACTATCTGGGATTTTATCCATAACCTTGGAATGTTATCTGGCGGTTTTGTCGTATAAAACTAGTTAGGTGCCAAAGGGGGACGTCGATGGCGGAATCCATTGAATGCAAGCAGTGCAGCGCAGCGCAGCGATGTACAAAGAGACGTTGTCGAAAGGCAATCTCTCCGGAATCGTTGTAGCGCTTATTGTCCTCGCGCTCGGAGTCATTCTGTCGTTTGCCGGGCTCTGGATCATTGGCGTTCCAGTCGCGATACTGGCCCTGTTCATGGGAGGAAAGCGCATTAAGGTCTGGAAATGTTCCAAATGTGGATACTTCTTCGAGCGTGCGTAGCAGTTACGCAGATGCAGGCACCTAACAGCGCGTTGTTCACCGACGCCTCCAGCTCGCTGTGCTGCGCATGCGGCGCAGCAAAACGCGAACGTTAGCCGGTATGTACCTCCGCACCGACGAAGAGTTCGAGGCAGCCAATGCCATGGAAATGGCAACTCAGTTTGCATCGAAGCTCACGGAAGACCTGCATCAATGGCGCTGGGTGATCATTGCGCTCCACAATGCTGCTCAAGGAGTCATGGTGTTGTCGCTCCGCCATGGAAATGGACTATTGGCGCTCAGCGACGAGAGCTATGCGGCGTGGATGACGGCATACGAAAAGAACGAGCCGCCTCCGCCAGAGAAGCTCGACAGCTATCTGAACCTTTATAAGAAGGTGAAGCATAAGCAGTGGGGTCAAGTCGGCGGGAACGCTCGTTTCATCCCAACTGGCACGGAAGGAGGCGACATCAGGCGCCTGAACTCTCTTCGTAATGAGTTCATCCACTTCACGCCGAAGGGCTGGAGTCTCGAGGTCACTGGTCTTCCGAGAATCTCTCTTGCTACTGCTCGGCTTGTTTCGTTCCTCGCCCTTGAGACTACAAACGTCTTCTGGCATTCGCCGGAGGCGAGAGCGAGGCTTGCTGCAGCGCATGCACGCTTCGTTGAATACATGCTTCAACTTCGAACGCTATACGCACAGAATGCTGGCTAACCTCAGTTTCCATGCGACCGTCAACAACGAGCTTTGCCCCCTCCTCGTCGCCTGAAACTCATCGTTACCTTTGCCCCCTGCGACCTACCGCCGCGCAATTCCCAACTTCTCGTAAATCGGCCGTATTTGCTCCCGTAACCGGTGCCGGTTGCGCGCCAGAAAAAGCGCCGCAGTCACGCAGCACAATCCCCCCAGCGTCAGCGTCGCCCGCGGGCCGATCAGGTCGGCCAGGGCGCCGGCGGTGAGTGCGCCGAAGGGCATGACGCCGAGGAAGGCCGCGGTGTAGAGGCTCATCACCCGGCCGCGCTTGTCGTCGTCGACGATGGTCTGCAGGATGGTGTTGACCGACACCGAGGTCACCAGGATGCCGAAACCGACGACCGACAGCAGCGGCAGTGCGATCCATACCGAAGGCGCATGGGCGAACAGTGCCAGCGCCGTGCCTGCGGCGAGCACGGCAATGATGATCAGCCGGACCAGGCCGCGCGCGTTTTTGCGCGAGGCCAGGTACAGCGTGCCGCAGATGGCGCCGCCGCCGGAGGCGCTCATCAGGAAACCCATCAGGTCGGCGTTGCCATGGAACACTTCGCGCACCATCACCGGCATCAGCGTCGAATACGGCGCGGCGAGCAGCGCCACCACCGACAGCGTCAGCAGCAGTGCGCGGATCGGCAGCAGATTCCAGGCATAGGCGAAACCTTCGCGCAGTCCCGCCAGCAGCGGCTGCGTCGACGGCTCGCGCGGTTGCGTGCGGACGCGGATCAGCAGGAAGGAGATCACCACCGCGATATAGGTGAAGGCGTTGATCAGGAAGCAGTGCGCCTCGCTCAGCACGCCGATCAGCACGCCGGCAAGCGCGGGGCCGACCATGCGGCCGCTGTTGGCCATCAGCGAGGTCAGCGCGATGGCATTGGGCAGGTCTTCCTTGCCGTCGACCAGTTCCAGCAGGTACGCGTGGCGGATCGGCAATTCGATCGCGACCAGTATGCCCATCATCATGGCGAGGGCGATGATGTGCCAGGGCTGCAGGATGCCGGTCAGCGCCAGCGTGGCGAGGATCACCGCCTGCAGCAGTTCCAGCACCTGGGTGGCGAACATCGTCCGGTGCAGGTTGCAGCGGTCCGCCCACCAGCCGGCGACTGGCGCCAACAGCAGGATCGGCAGGCTGCTGGCGAAGGCCAGCACGCCCAGCAGCGTGGCCGAACCGGTCAACCGGTAGAGCAGCCAGCTCTGTGCCACGATCTGGATCCAGTAGCCGATCAGCGCAAAGATCTGGCCGGCGAGGAACAGCCGGAAATTGCGGTGGCGAAGGGCGCGTAGCGAAGGTAAAGCCATGTGTTCCGGCGGGAAAAGCGCGATTCTACTTCATGGACTCCGGCCGGAGTGGAATGCCGCACTGCGGTAAAATCAGCGACTCCCATGGCAGACCATCCCGCTGCGGACGGCATCCCGCCCCGCCTCATCACCATTTACCAGATCATGCTTGTGGTGCTGTTGTGGAACAGTGCCTACAAGGGCGTGCGCGTGCTGAATACGCTGTACGCGCTGGAACTCGGCGCCACACCCCTGCATATCGGCCTGCTGCTCGCCACCTACGGTGTGTTTCCGCTGCTGCTCGCAGTGCTGGCCGGGCGCATTGCCGACCGCTACGGTTCACGCGTGCCCATCATCGCCGGGATGGTGGTCAGCACCGTGGGCGCGGTGCTGCCCTGGTTTGCGCCCAGCCTGCCGTTGCTGTTCATTGCGGCAGCGATTACCGGATTGGGCTTCATTCTCGGCCAGGTCGCATTCCAGTCGCTGGTCGGGTCGCTGGGCGAGGGCATGGCGCGCACCCGCAACTTCAACAACTATGCGTTGATCGTGGCGGTTGCCGATTTCGTCGGCCCGGTGCTTGCGGGATTCTCGATCGACCATGGTGGCCATGTGCCGACCTATCTGTTTCTCGGCCTGCTGAGCACGACTTCGATCATCGCGATCATTGCATTGGCCAGGCGGGTGCCGATTCACCGCAAGCCGGCGCCGGCGCCGGCCGGCCAGCGCATGATCGACCTGTTTCGCGATGCCGACATGCGCCGCGTCTTGATTGCCGGCGCGGTGGTGATGACCGGCATCGACCTG
>RPOR01000038.1 GCA_003820645.1 Betaproteobacteria bacterium | reverse complement strand
ATCCCGTGGTGGGTTGCCATCGAGACGCCGTGCGCGAGGATCACCGCATGCCCGGCGCAGCCGAGATGGTGGCAGCCCGTCAGCAGCCATACCGGCCTGCGGGTGAGCACCGAGCGCAGGCTGACGGCCGCGCCGGACGCCTGCTTCTCCTGCGCCGCATCCCCGGCGCCGTAGGCGGACAGCCCCATCTCGTCCGGACTGGTCCGGATCAGCCAGGAAAAGACGAGAAGAACCGCGCCGAAGGCGATACCGATCACCATGAATGCGGACTCCCAGCCGCGGGTCTCGACCATCCAGCGGAAGAGCGGCGCGAAGATCACCGGGCCGGAACCGAGCGCGGCCCAGTAGATGCCGAGCGCGAGGCCCATTTTCCGGTTGAACCAGCGGGTCAGGATGACCGGCAGCAGCACCATGAACGCCGCGTTGCCGAGGGCGCCGACGAACACGCCGTAGAGGACGTAGAGGTGCCATAGTTCCTGGATCATCCCGAGCAGGACCGTGCCCGCGGAAATCATCAGCGATGCGCCGAGCATGAGCGTGCGCGTGCCGTAGCGGTCGCCAAGCCAGCCAAAGGCCAGCATGGCGGGCATGCTGCAGAGGAACGCGAGCGAGTAGGCGAGCGAGATGTCCCCGCGCTTCCAATCGAATTTCTCGACGAGCGGATCGATGAGCACGGCGAACGACGCCGAGTCGGCGCGGCTGATGACGCTCAACACGCACGCCGCCGCAAGGATGATCCAGGCGTAATGCAGCCTGGATTTCCGGGTGAATGTCATGGCTGGGATGTTCTTCCTGACAGGAGACCGGCGGGCGCGAGACGCATCAGTCCAGAATGTGGCGGCAAACATCGATCGAGACGCACCATTCTCGCATATTGTCCCTTCCTTAAAATCCGGGACCCGCGCCTTCGCGGTCGTCGATTGCGAGCAGGCCGTCGAGCCCTTCCGCCTGACCGACCGCCCGGGCGACAGTGCACGGGCGCTGCCGATGGGCGGTGCCCGCGTCAAGGGCGATGGCTGGACGACGCAGCATGGCGGGGTTATGCATCACTCATTCAACCCGCGCAGGGCACTCATCGGCACGCACTCAATTTCCCCGGTGCAGTGGCAAACCGCAAGACCGCTGCCGGCCGGTCGCAGACATCGAGCATCGGTTTCCCGTCCAAGATGCGAACCCGGTATCCCGGCCCATGGCCAGCGGGTTCCGCTGCGGATCGGGTTCAGCCCGGTTCCGCCCAACCTTTGCTGCGCGCCACGGCCTTGTGCCAGCCGGCGAGCAACTGCCTGGCCCGGTCGTGGCTGATCTGCGGCTCGAACACGCGGTCGACCTGCCATTGCGCGTCGAGCTGCGCCGTGTTTTGCCAGTAGCCCGTACCCAGCCCCGCCAGATAAGCCGCACCGAGCGCGGTGGTTTCCTGAATCTGCGGCCGCACCACGCGCAGCCCCAGCACGTCGGCCTGGAACTGCATCAATGCGTTGTTGCGCGCCGCGCCGCCGTCGACGCGCAATTCGCGCAGCGCGATGCCCGAGTCGGTGGCCATCGCCTGCAGTACGTCCGCGGTCTGGTAGGCGATGCTTTCCAGCGCAGCACGCGCAATATGTCCGGCCGATGAGCCGCGGGTCAGGCCCATGATCGCGCCGCGCGCATGCGGATCCCAGTGCGGGCTGCCGAGCCCGGTGAATGCCGGCACCAGATAGACGCCGCCGTTGTCGGGTACGCTGCCGGCGAGGGCTTCGACCTCGCCGGATGTCCGGATGATGCCGAGTCCGTCGCGCAGCCACTGCACCACCGCGCCGCCGATGAACACGCTGCCTTCCAGTGCATACTGCATGGCGGTGCCGGTTGCGCAGGCGGCAGTGCTCAGCAGCTGCGACGGGGAGCGGACAATGCGCTCACCCGTGCTCATCAGCATGAAGCACCCGGTGCCGTAGGTATTCTTGGTCATGCCCGGTGCCGTGCAGCGCTGGCCGAACAGCGCGGCCTGCTGGTCGCCGGCAATGCCGGCGATCGGGATGCGGGTGCCGAACAATCCGGGGGTGGTCTCGGCGACGACGCCGCTGGAGGCGCAGATTCGCGGCAGGACTGTTGCCGGGACATCCAGCCACGCGAGCAATTCCTCGTCCCAGGCGCCGGAGGCGATGTTGTACAGCAGCGTGCGCGAGGCGTTGGTGACGTCGGTGACATGGGCTGCGCCACCGGTCAGTTTCGAGATGAGCCAGCTGTCGATGGTACCGAACGCGAGTTCGCCGGCATGCGCGCGCGCCCGTGCGCCCGGCACCTGGTCGAGGATCCATGCAATCTTGGTGCCGGAGAAATAGGCGTCCGCGAGCAGCCCGGTTTTCGCGGTGATCGCCGCGTCCAGGCCTCGTGCCTTCAGTGCACCGCAGGCGGCCGCGGTGCGCCGGTCCTGCCAGACGATCGCGTGGTGGATCGGTTTGCCCGTGGCGCGTACCCAGACCACGGTGGTTTCGCGCTGGTTGGCAATACCGATGGCTGCGACATCGCGGGCCTGCACGCCGGCCCGGTCGAGTGCCTCGCGCGCAACCGCGAGCTGGGTTTGCCAGATTTCCTCCGGGTCATGTTCGACCCAGCCCGGTTGCGGGTAGAGCTGAGTGACCTCGCGTTGCGCGACTGCGCGGATGCCGCCGTTGCTGTCGAAGACAATGGCGCGCGAACTGGTGGTGCCCTGATCGAGTGCGAGGATCACGCGGTTGCCGGCGGCGGGCGCGACCCCGGGGGGCCGTTACGCGTGCAGCGCCTGTTTCAGGCGCATGACCGCTGAATCCGGGCTGGTGAGTATCCGGCAGCCGGCGCGCGCGGGGATCAGGCGTGCTGCGGTAGCCATCGAAAACTGGCCCAGCACCAGCGCGTCGCAGGGCATCAGTCCGGTGGCTGCATCCGCGATCAGGCGGTCGTGCGTGTCGGCGTCGCCGCGCTGCAGGGCGGCAAGGGCATCCGGCAGGGTGCGGGTGGTCACCGTGACCGACCGCTTTCTGGCGCGGGCCATGTCCTCGAGTTCGGCTTTCAGGGCCGGGATGCTCGGGGCGAAGGTTGCCACCAGGCCGATATGCACGCCCGCAGCCAGCGCCTCGTCGAGCATGGCTTCATTGGGTTTCAGCACGGGGATGGTCAGCGCAGCAGCAGCGGCTTCAATCGCGGGGCCGAACGCAGAGCAGGTGAACAGTATCGCGTCGGCGCCGCAGCCGTGCACGTAGCGGGCCAGCGTGATGAAACGCTCGATCATGTGCCCGGTCAGCCGGCCTTCGGCGGCGAGGTCCGCGGACAGCGAATCGTCAAGCAGGTTGGTGGTGCGCGCTGCCGGCCACAGGCGGTCGAACGCGGCGACGATGGGGTCGATGGCGAGCGGGGTCGCATGGATCAGCGCGATGCGGGGATGCGTCATGACGGCAGTGCAGGATTGAAACGGGCAGCCATTCTACCCGTTTTGCCGAAATTCGCCCGGTGCACGCTGTACGCCGCGCGATTGCGCCGGATCATTTGACAAACGCGGCTGTGCGTGGAGAATCCGCGATACCGAATGTGAATGTCGCGCGCAACGCCGCATCATCATCACCATGCGGTGACACTGCAAATCCCGCAGCGCGCGACGACAACACGAACAATACCGAGGAGAGATTCAATGCAGAAGAGCTTCATCGCCATCGCGACTCTTGCCGTGACGGTGCTGACGGCCGGTGTGCCGCAGGCGCACGCACAGGCTTATCCCGGCAAGCCGATCCGTTTCGTATTGCCGTTTCCGCCCGGAGGCGGCACCGACATCCTCGGTCGCATATTGGGCCAGAAGCTCTCCGAGCAGATCGGCCAGCCCGTGGTGCCGGAGAACCGGCCGGGGGCCGGCGGCAATGTCGGCATGGAATATGCCTCCCGCCAGCCGGCGGACGGCTACACGATCGTCATCTGCTCGCCGTCGCTGGCGATCAGCCCGAGCCTGTACAAAAAGCTCAGCTACAAGCAGGATGACCTGGCGGTGATCGGCAAGGTGGCGTCGATCCCCAACGCCTTCGTCGTGCATCCGGTGGTGCCGGCACGTTCCGTCAAGGAACTGGTGGCGCTGGCGAAGAAAAGCCCGGGCAAGCTCAACTTCGGCACCGGCGGCGCCGGTACTTCCAACGACCTCGCGGCGCGCTATTTCATTGCCGAGAACAAGCTCGACATTCTCGTGGTACCTCACAAGGGGGTGAACCAGGCCACTGTCGCGCTGCTCGGCGGGCAGGTGGACATGGTAGTGGTGGGCGTGGCCACCTCGGCACCGCACGTCAAGGCCGGCAAACTGCGCGCGCTGGCAACGCTGACCGACAAGCGCACGGAGACGCTGCCCGGCGTGCCGAGCATCGTCGAGGCAGGATTTCCCTGGTTCCAGGTCGACACCTGGTACGTGATGGCGGCCCCGGCCGGCACGCCGCAGGCGGTCATCGGCCGGCTCAACGCCGAATTCAACAAGATGCTGAAAACCCCCGACATGCAGAAGCGGCTCGATGCGAACGGCGCGATTCCCGTGACCAGTACGCCCGAGGAGGCGGTGCGGTTCGTGAAGAAGGAAACCGAAGTCTGGGCCAAAGTCATCGACCAGGCGAAACTGAGCCACAGCCAGTGACCGGCTTGCCGCGTACTAATTCGAACATTCCGAACACCACAGGGGCTTACACATGATTCATTCAATCATCAGGGTACTCGCCGGGGCGGTTGCCGTATGCTGCGCGAACGCGGTTGCGGCGCAGGACTATCCGTCGCGCCCGGTGCGCATGATCGTGCCGTTCGCGGCGGGGGGGCCCACCGACGTCATCGCGCGCATCGTCGCGCAGAAACTGACCGAAGGTTTCGGCCACCAAGTGGTGGTGGACAACCGCGCTGGTGCCGGCGGCAATATCGGCATGGGACTCGCAGCGACCTCGCAACCCGACGGCCACACCATGATCGTTGTCAGTTCCAGTTTCGTCGTGAACCCGGGTTTGTACAAGAGCATCCCTTACGATCCGTACAAGAGTTTCGCACCGGTTTCCAACATGGCGGCCTCACCAAACGTGTTCACCGTGCATCCGTCGATCGCCGCGAAATCAATGAAGGAACTGCTGACGCTGGTCGCCGCCGATCCGAAAAAGTTTTCGGTGGCTACGCCCGGCGTCGGCACCACGCCCGACCTCTCGGCGCAGCTGCTGAAGCTGACGACCAAGCTGGATTTCATCACCGTGCCCTTCGGCGGCGCGGGTCCGGCGGTGGGCGCGGTGGTCGGCAACCAGGTGCAGATCGGCTGCACGGCATTGCCGCCGACGACCCCGCACATTAAGGCGGGGCGGCTGCGCGCGATCGCCGTCACCAGCCCCAAGCGTTCGGGCGCGATTGCCGATGTGCCGACGCTGGCTGAAGTGGGCTTCAAGGGGCAGGAAGCCGACACCCTGCAGGGCCTGCTGCTGCCCGCGGGCACCTCGAAGGCGATCATCGGCAAGCTGCACGGACAGGTCGTCAAGATGATGGCGCAGCCCGAGGTGAAATCGCGGATCGAGGGGCTCGGCTTTGACATCATCGGCAGTTCGCCCGCCGAGTTTACGGCGCAGATCAAGGTCGAAGTGGAGAAGTGGACCAAGGTCGTCAGGGCGGCGGGGATCCAGGTGAATTGATGTTCTGCAGTTGATGTATCGACAAGCGCGGCCACGCCCGGGGGAGGGATACATGCAGCTCGTTCGATGGTTGGCGGCGTTTCTTGCAATCGGGTTGTCCGGTGTCACCGCAGCGCAGAACTGGCCGGAGCGCCCGGTGCGCATCGTGGTGCCCTGGGGTCCGGGCGGCGGCACCGACATCGCGGCACGGCAGCTGAGTGCGCGCCTCGCGGAGATGTACGGGCAGCAGTTTCCGATCGACAACCGCGGCGGCGCCAACGGCATCATTGGCGCCGATCTGGTTGCCAAGGCACCGGGCGATGGCCACACCGTGATGGTGCACACGCTGAGCTCCCACGTGCTCAACACCAGCTATTACTCGAAACTGCCCTATAACCCGGATCGCGATTTTGCGCCGATCACGCTGGTCGGCAAGGTGCCGCTGGTACTCTTCGTACATCCGTCGTTCCCGGTAAAAACGGTGCGCGACGTGGTCAGTATTGCCCGTGCCAAACCGGACAGTGTCCAGTACGCGTCTTTCGCCACCGGCAGCCCGTCGCATTTTGCCGGCGCACTGCTGGCGCGCATGACCGGCACGCAGATGCTGCATGTGCCGTACAAGGGCGGCGGCCTGGCGATGGCCGCGGTGCTGGGCGGCGAGGCCTACCTGCATTTCGGCGGCATCGCAGTCGGTCTGCCGCATGTGCGTGCCGGAAAAATCCGCGCCATTGCGGTGTCCACCGCTGAACGCACGCCGCAACTGCCGGAACTGCCCACGGTTGCCGAGGTGCTCGATCTGAAAAATTACGACGTGTCGGTGACCTTCGGCATGCTGGTGGCCGCGTCGACACCCAAAGCGCTGCAGAACACGATTTACCAGAAGGTGGCGGCGGCGGTGAATTCGAGGGAATACAAGGAGCGGCTGCGCAAAGTCGCGACCGATGAAACCCCGGTTCTCACGCCGGATGAGCTTGCGCAATGGCTGAAAGCGGAGACCGTGCGCTGGGGCGCGATCGTCAGGAGCACGGGCATACGCGGCACTTGAGCGTCCCCCGACGGACACGAATTGCGCATCGTTGATATCCGCGAAACCGCGGTTGCGCTGAATTCAAGCCTGCGCAACGCAGTGTTCGATTTCAGCGAGATGACGACCTCGGTGGTCGCCGTCGTCACCGATGTCGTGCGCGAAGGCAAACCCGTTGTCGGGTTCGCCTTCAATTCCACCGGTCGTTATGCCTGCGGCGCGCAGATGCGCGAGCGTTTCATTCCACGCATCCTCAGGGCTGATCCGGAATCGCTGCTCAATGCCGCAGCAGACAACCTTGATCCAGAGAAAATCCTCGCCTGCATGATGCAGCGGGAAAAACCCGGTGGCCACACCGAACGTTCGGTCGCCATCGGCACCATCGAAGTGGCCTGCTGGGACGCCGCGGCGAAAATTGCCGGTCTGCCGCTGCACGCGTTGATTGCAAAAATATACAATAAAAACAACAAGATATATAAAGTCCCGTGCTATGTCGGCGGCGGCTGGTACGCGCCCGGCAAAGGGATCCCCGAGTTGCTGGAGGAGATCCGTGACCGGCTCGCGCAGGGCTACTGCACGATGAAAATCAAGGTCGGCGGTGCGTCGATCCCCGAAGACCTTGCGCGCGTCGAGGCGGCACTGAAAGTCGTCGGCGACAGTGCGCATCTGGCCGTCGATGCCAATGCCGGTTTCGACCGCACCCGGGCGCTGGCCTATGCCCGGGCGCTGGCGCCGTACCGGCTGCGCTGGTTCGAAGAGCCCACCGATCCGCTGGATTTTGCGCTGCTTGCCGAGGTCGCGGCGATTTATGACGCGCCCATCGGCACCGGCGAAAATCTGTTCTCGACGCAGGATGTGCGCAACCTGGTGACTTTCGGCGGCTTGCGTGCCGACCGTGACATCATCCAGACCGATGTGCCGCAGTCCTATGGCATTGCGCAGTTCGCGCGCACGCTCGACATGTTGCGCGAGTACGGCTGGTCGCCGCAGTCGGTGTTTCCGCACGGCGGCAACCAGATGACGCTGCATATCGTCGGTGGTTTCGGGCTCGGCGGCTGCGAGGCTTATCCCGGGGTGTTCGGCATGTTCGCCGGATTTGCCGATGATGCGCATGTCGAAGACGGTTGTCTGAAACTGCCGGATCGTCCGGGCATCGGGTTCGAGGCGCAGAATGCGCTGTATGCGGAAATGAAGAAGTTGGTTGGTAGCTAGCTGTACGTCCTTATGGCCGTTATTCGGGGTGATAGCGAAGAGCGATACACGATTGTTGACGCCGAGTATGTTGAGGTTGCAACGCAGTAAATTCTTTGCTTTTTCAAACAAGGGGTCAGGTCTAGTGTCGTAGCACTTACTTCCCGGATTTAACGCTCAGGCGGAGGGAGGGTAAGGCTATACTGACTCTGATAACCATGCGCAGAACGCGCTGTATGCGAAAATGCGCGAACTTGTGCCTGAAATCTGAAGCGTTTCCCGCAATGAAAAAACTGCAGCCGCTGTTCGACAGCAACCGTGCCTGGTCCGAGCGCATCCGCCGCCAGGACCCCGATTTCTTCAGCAAGCTCGCCCGCCAGCAGTCGCCGGAGTATCTGTGGATCGGCTGTTCCGACAGCCGCGTGCCCGCCAATGAAATTGTCGACTTGCTGCCGGGGGAGTTGTTCGTCCATCGCAACGTCGCCAACGTCGTCACTCACACCGATCTGAACTGCCTGTCGGTGATCCAGTTTGCCGTCGACGTGCTCAAGGTCAAACACATCATCGTGGTCGGCCATTACGGCTGCAGCGGCGTCGGCGCCGCACTGCGCGGCGACCGCATCGGGCTCAGCGACAACTGGCTGCGTCACGTGCAGGACGTGCGCCAGAAGCACGAAGCCCGGCTGCGTGCGCTGGATGGCGCCGCCCGTCAGGCTGACCGGCTGTGCGAACTCAATGTCATCGAGCAGGCCGCCAACGTCTGCCAGACGACCATCGTGCGCGATGCCTGGGAACGCGGTCAGGCGCTGACCGTCCATGGCTGGGTCTACGGCCTGCAGGACGGGCTGATCAGGGATCTGGATTTTTCCGCGACCGGATCTGACGAAGCGTCATCCGGTTACGACGCGGCAATTGCCCATTTGGGCTGACGCACCGGCCGCGTTTGCGGATCAGCCGATCGCGCGCGCGATCGCGTCGCCCATTTCTGCGGTGCGTGCCGTGCCGCCCAGATCGGCGGTCAGGAATTTCGCCTCGGCGATCACGCGTTCGACGGCGCGCTCGACCAGTTTGCCGGCTTCGAGTGCGCGCGGCTCGTTGTTCTTCATGCCCAGCCAGTCGAACAGCATCTTGCCCGACATGATCATCGCGTAGGGGTTCGCAATGCCCCTGCCGGCGATGTCGGGCGCCGAACCGTGCGTGGCCTGTGCCATCGCGTGCGTGCTGCTGGCATTGACACCGGGCGCCATGCCCAGTCCGCCCACCAGCCCCGCCGCTTCGTCGGTAAGGATGTCGCCATAGAGATTGGTGGTCACCAGCACGTCGTACTGCTGCGGTTTCATCACCAGGCGCAGCGCACAGGTGTCGACAATGACTTCCTCGAACTCGATGTCAGGGTAGCGCGCCGCGACCTTGCGGCATTCCTCGGCAAACAGGCCGTCACCCATGCGGTAGACCGTGTTCTTGTGTACCGCACTGACTTTGCGCCGCCGGTGGCGCGCCGCTTCGAACGCGGCTTCGGCGATCAGCCGGCTCTTGGTGCGCGTGGTCACGCACACGCCGATCGCCAGTTCTTCCGTCGGCATGAATTCGCCGTAGCCCTTGAACAGGTTGGCGTCGACCTTGAAGCCCTCGGTGGTTTCGCGCAGAAACAGCATGTCGATGCCCTTGTGCAGCGAAGGCAGATTGGGGTACGACTTGAACGGCTTGTAGTTGGCGTAGAGGCCGAAGTGGGTGCGGAACAGCGGGTGCGCATTGAGCCAGGTCGGATCATTGCGCGGATACTCGCGGTGACCGATGGGGCCCAGCACCCAGCCGTCGAGTGCGGTCAGCGTCTCCAGCGTGCCGGGCGGCACGGTATGGCCGAACTGCTGATGTGCACGGCGGGCGATCGGCACCGGCTTCCACGCGATGTCGAGTTTGGCGCGCGCCGCGGCTGCTGTCATGACCTTGATGCATTCCGGCACGACTTCGTGCCCGATGTCGTCGCCTTCGAGGATGCCGATGCTGAGCATGATGCGTACCCTGCGGATCAGATGATGCCGGCCGCGCGCAGCGCGGCAATCTCCGCTGCGCTCTTGCCCAGCAATCCGCGCAGCAGTTCTTCCGTATGTTCGCCGAGCAGTGGCGGCGGCACCCGGTAGTCGAGCGGTGTGCGCGAATATTTGATCGGGTTCGCCACCAGCGGCACCGACTCCGCCAGCGGGTGCGGCACGTCCACCTGCAGGCCGCGGTGCCTGATCTGCGGATTGGCGAACACTTCATTCAAACGGTGGATCGGACCACAGGGCACGCCCAGCGGTTCCAGCGCGGCGATCCATTCGGCTGTGGTCCTGCGTTTCATCGCCGGTGCAATGGCGGCAATGCAGGCGTCGCGGTTGGCGATGCGCAGGGCATTGTTCGCAAAACGCGGATCGGCCCCGGTGTCCGCAATACCGGCGACCGCGCAGAAGCGTTTGAACTGGGCATCGTTGCCGACGGCGAGGATCAGGTCGCCGTCCCTGGTCGGAAACGTCTGGTACGGGACGACGTTCGGGTGCGCATTGCCCATGCGTTTGGGCACTTCGCCGCCGATCAGGAAATTGGTGTTCTGGTTGGCAAGCCAGGCGACCTGGGTGTCGAGCAGCGCCATGTCGATGTACTGGCCGCGCCCGCTGCGATGGCGTTCCTCGATCGCGGCGAGGATGGCGACGCCGGAATACATGCCGGTCATCAGGTCGGCGATGGCCACGCCGGCCTTCTGCGGTCCGCCGCCAGGCAGGTCGTCGCGCTCGCCGGTGATGCTCATCAGGCCGCCCATGCCCTGCACCATGAAATCGTAGCCGGCGCGATCGCGCAACGGGCCGTCCTGGCCGAATCCGGTGATCGAGCAGTACACCAGTCGCGGATTCAGCGCCGCCAGGGTGTCGTAGTCGAGGCCGTAACGTTTGAGGTCGCCGACCTTGTAGTTCTCCAGCAGGATGTCGGCGTGCTGTGCCAGTTCGCGGGCGATGGCCTGGCCTTCCGGTTTTGCGATGTCGAGCGTGATCGACTGCTTGCCGCGGTTGGCGCACAGGTAATACGCCGACTCGCTGGTCTCGCGGCCGCCGCGATCCTTCAGAAACGGCGGTCCCCAGCCGCGGGTGTCGTCGCCCTTGCCGGGACGTTCGACCTTGATGACTTCGGCGCCGAGGTCGGCGAGCAGCTGCCCGCACCACGGGCCGGCAAGGATGCGGCTCATGTCGAGCACGCGCAGACCACTGAGCGGTTTTTGCGGCGTGATTTTTTTCATCAACCCGGATTTCTGCCGGCGAGCAGTTTGAAGACGGCGGTGTGGTCGGCGCCCGCAGGAAGGTCGTCGGCGGCGGCAGTCCAGAATGCTGCGCAGTGGCGTGCGAGATCGGCAGGCGTGCCGGTGGATGCGACGACTTCGAGCGCGGTGCGGACGTCCTTCGCCATCAGTGCAGTCGCGAAACCCGCGCCAAATGCGCCGTTCAACATCTGCTGCTTCACCTTGTTCTTCGTCGTGTTGTTCATGCCGCTCGAGGCGTTGATGATGTCGGTGGCGACAGCGGGATCGAGTCCGAACCGTTCGGCGGCGATGATCGCTTCGCAGGCGGCGACCAGTCCCGCCGCCGACACGTAATTGTTCAGCGCCTTGATCGCATGTCCGGAACCCAGCGGTCCGGCATGAAACAGCTGGCTGCCCATTTTGGCGAGCAGCGGCCGCACGCGTTCGAAAATTGCCTTGTCGCCGCCAACCATGATCGCGAGCGATGCGGCAACGGCGCCCTTGACGCCGCCCGATACCGGCGCATCGATGAATGGTGTGCCGCGTGCGGCCAGCAGCCGGCCCAGTTCGCGCGTGCCCAGCGGTGACGAGGAACTCATGTCGATGACCAGCGCCTGCTGCGGCGCACGCTCGAGCACGCAGTCCCTGAAACTGTCACTGTCGCCGCACAACGCCGTGCGCACGGCCTTGCCGTCAGGCAGCATGGTGATGAGGATGTTCGCCGCGGCGCCGACTTCGGCGAGGCTGGCGGCGACGGTGACCGCATGTTCGCGGGCCAGTGCCGCCGTACGCGTCGCGTCGAGATCGAAGACGACGAGCGGGTAACCGGCACGCGCGAGGTTGCCGGCCATCGGCGTGCCCATCGCACCGATGCCGACGAAACCGACGATGTCATTCGTGGTTGGCATAAAATATCAATAAAAACAATTAGTTATAATCACATCGGCAAGCTGGTACCCACATTGCGGCGGCGCGCGAGCTCGAGCAGCTTCGCCGCCGTGTAGAGATCCTGGATGCCCATGCCGTGCGATTCGTAGAGTGTGATGTCGTCCTTGCTGGCGCGGCCGGGCATGCGACCGGCAATGACTTCGCCGATCTCGGTCAGCGTGTCCCAGTTGATGCGGCCGGTTTCCGCGGCAGCGATCAGGTCGCCGCATTCGTTGCGCGCGGTGCCGCGCGAATCGACGGTGATCAGTGTTGCGCGCTGGACGGTTTTTGCATCGATTTCGCGGCGCGACAGGGCGTTGGAGCCCGCGGCATTGACGTGTTGTCCCGGCTGCAGCCAGTCGCCGTCGATCACCGGGGTCACCGATTTGGTCATGATGTTGACCAAGTGGGCGCCGCTGATCGCCTCCGGTGCCGAAGCCGCGGCAAGCACCGGGATGCCGAGCCTGTCGGCCATTTTTTTGCACCACGCCTCGAGTTTGTCGCGGGTGCGCGCATAGACACGCGCCTCGCGGATGTTCAGCGCACGCACCACGGCCTCCAGCTGGCCCATGCCCTGGTAACCGGCGCCGAGCTGCGCCAGCACGCTGGCGCCGGGATTGGCGAGATATTTCGCGGCGACGCCGCTGGCCGCGCCGGTACGGGTCATGCCGAGCAGCACGGCCTCGACGATGGCTTCGAGCTTGCCGGTCTGCATGTTGATCAGATGGACATAGGTGGCGCCGCGCTTGCCGGGCGGGGTGAAGTAGTATTTGAAGCCGATATAGCCGAGTTCCGGCGCGCAGGCCTGCAGCACATGCTGGATGCCGGCGGTGGTCTGGATCCGCGCGCGCGGCACATCGACGGCACGGCCCAGCGCGCGATCTTTCAGCGCGCGTTCGACCTGCTCGAGCGCGATGTCCATCGTCAGCAGGTCCTGCACGTCTTGTTCACCGAGAAACATCACCATGGTCGCGCTCTTATTTGTTGCCGGATTTTTTCGCTTCGGCACGGATCGCCGACAGCGTGGTCCGCGGCGTGATGGCGTCCGGATCCACCCGCACTTCAATCAGCGCGCTGGTTTTGGCGGCCCACGCCCGTTCGAACGCCGCGGCAAAATCGGCGGTCGCTTCGACGGTTTCGCCGTGCAGGCCGTAGGCGCGGGCGAGCGCGGCGAAATCCGGGTTCTTCAGCTGCGTGCCGCTGACGCGTTCCGGGTAATTGCGTTCCTGATGCATGCGGATCGTGCCGTACATGCTGTTGTTGACGACGATGAACAGCACCTTGACGTCGTACTGCGCGGCGGTCGCCAGTTCCTGGCCGTTCATCAGGAAACAGCCGTCGCCGGAGAAGGACACTACCGGACGTTCGGGATGGACGATTTTGGCGGCGACGCCGGAGGGCACACCGTAGCCCATCGCGCCGCTGGTCGGCCCGAGCTGCGTGCGGAATCCGGTATAGGGATAGAAGCGGTGCACCCAGATCGCGAAATTGCCGGCGCCGTTGGTGACGATGGTTTCCGGCGGCAGCCGCGTGCGCAGGAACGCGATGACCTCGCTCATGTTGACCTTGCCCGGCACCTTGACCGGCTGCTGCCAGGCCTCGAGCTCGGCGCGCGCTTCCCTGGTCCATGCGTCCCACGACGGTTTGACCGGTGCGAGTTTTCTTGCGGCTGCGGCGAATTCCGGCATGCCGCTGTTGATCAGCACATCGGCCTGGTAGACGCGGCCCAGTTCTTCGGCACCGGCATGCACATGCACCATTTTCTGCGCCGGGCGCGGAATCTCGACCAGCGTGTAGTTGGCCGTGGTCCATTCGCCGAGCCGTGCGCCGACGACCAGCAGCAGGTCGGAGTTCCTGATGCGCTCGGCGAGCTTCGGGTTCATGCCGACCGAGACATCGCCGACGTAATGCGGATCGCGGTTGTCGATCAGGTCCTGACAGCGGAACGAGGCGCCGACCGGCAGGTTGAAAGCGCGGGCGAAGGCCAGCATGTCGTCACAGGCCTGCCTGTTCCAGCCGCCGCCGCCCACCATCATGAACGGGCGCTTCGCCTTGCCCAGCAGGTCCCGCAGTTTGTGCATGTCGAATTCACCGGGGTTCGCGGCAACGCGCTGGTAACGGCCGGCGTTCGACGGCGGCGCCATTTCCGTCTGCATGTCTTCCGGCAGTGCCAGCACCACCGGGCCCGGACGGCCCGCAGTCGCGACATGGAAGGCGTGGCTCACGTATTCGGCAACCCGGTCGGCGCGGTCGATCTGTGCGACCCACTTGGTCATCGGGCCGAACATGCGGCGGAAGTCGATTTCCTGGAAGGCTTCGCGCTCGACGACATCGTTGCCGACCTGGCCGACAAACAGGATCAGCGGCGTCGAATCCTGGAATGCGGTGTGGACGCCGATCGACGCATTGGTTGCACCGGGCCCGCGGGTGACAAAGGCGATGCCCGGCTGGCCGGTCAGTTTGCCGTAGGCATCGGCCATGTTGGTCACGCCGCCTTCCTGGCGGCAGATGATGAATCTGAATTCGTCTTCGCGCTCGTATATCGCATCGAGCACCGCAAGGTACGATTCGCCGGGCACGCCGAACGCGAGGTTCGCGCCGTGGGTGATCAGTGAATCAACGAGGATTTGCGCGCCGGTCTGCAGCAACGGGCGAGTGCCGGATTTGGCCGTCATGAAGATTTCCTGGACTGTGGATTGGCGGGATGCGGGGACCGAAAGCCTATCACGTCCGCGGCGGTTCTGACCGCTATACTGCGGGACCGTGATGCATGGCGAGGAGGCAGTGATGGCGATGCATGAATTCATAAAATGGACTGCCACCGAGGCGGTCGCGCGACTGGAAAGCGGCGAGGTATCGCCGCTCGATCTGATCGATGCCGCGGAGGCGCGCATCGCGGCCACCAATCCGCAGATCAACGCGATGGTCACGCTGTGCTTCGGGCGGGCCCGGACTCAGGCGCAGCGATTGATGAGGCAGCCGCGGAGTGACCGCGCGCCGGGATTCCTGCATGGCCTGCCGATTGCGGTCAAGGACAATACCGACGTCGAAGGCGTGCGCTGCACGTCCGGTTCGCGCGTGTACGAGCACCGCATCGCGCCGGCCTCCGATCCGGTGGTGCGCCGGCTCGAAGCCCGTGGCGCGATCGTCATCGGCAAGACCAACTTGCCGGAGTTTGCCGCCGGCGGCAACACGTTCAATGACGTATTCGGTGCCACGCGCAATCCGTGGGATGTGCGCATGAGCGCCAGCGGCTCCTCGGGCGGCAGTGCCGCCGCGCTGGCGGCGGGGCAGGTGTGGCTCGCCACCGGCAATGACTTCGGCGGCAGCATCCGCACGCCGGCGGCATTCTGCTCGGTGAGCGGCCTGCGCCCCAGTCCGGGCATGGTGGCGCGTATCCAGAAACAGCCGTTCAACCCGCTGTCGGTCGAAGGGCCGATGGCCCGCACCGTGGCCGACGTTGCGCTGATGTTCGACGCCGAAGCCGGGTTCGATGCCCGCGACCCGCTGTCGCCGCGCGCACCGCTGCCGTCGTACGCACAATGCGCGGCCCGTGCGCAAAAACCGCTGCGCGTCGCCGTCAGCGCCGACCTGGGCATCGCGCCGGTGGTTGACCGGGAAGTGCGCGCGGCGATCGCGGCGATCGGCGAAAAACTCGCCGCCGATGGCGTGGTGGTGGAACAGACGCATCCCGACCTCAACGACGCCGCGAGGAATTTCCTGACGCTGCGCGGCGCGGTGTACATCGCGCGGATTGCCCCGCTGCTCGCGCAACACCGTGATGTGCTGAAACCGGAGGTGGTGGAGAACGCCGAATTCGGTCTTCGACTGAAACTCGCCGAGGTGGTCGCCGCCGAGATTGCGCAGGGCGAGATCATCCGCCGTGCCGCGGCATTTTTTGAACAGTACGATGCGCTGATCTGTCCGGCTGCCCTGTGTCCCCCGTTCGATGTGACCTGGCGCTACCCGGAACGATGGGCGGGTGTGGCCTTCGATGGTTACATGGGCTGGCTGGTGCTGACGTGTGCGATCACGATGACGGCCTGCCCGGTGATGGCGATGCCGGGCGGATTCACGCAGGGTGGCCTGCCGCTGGGGCTGCAGGTCATCGGCAAACCGCGCGGCGAGGCGGCGCTGTTTGGCCATGCGGCATACCTGGAGCAGTTGCTGGATTTTGCGCGGCGCACGCCGATCGATCCGCGTTGAGCAACGGCGGTTCGCGATGGCCGTTGCCCCATCAGGCTGCGGATTCCCTGAACCGTAGTGCCGGCGGGCCGGTCCTGCATGGACTGCATTAGCGCGTGCTGATATTGTGAACCCCATGAAACATGAAGGCTGCGGTTGCCACAACGCCGTGCGGGCGTCGCTACCGGGCGGCACAAACGGAGACGCCCGCGCGTGCTGACCAATATCAACGCCCGCCTGCGGATCGTGCTGCTGGTCATTGCAGCGGCGCTGCCGATGCTCGCCGTGTCGCTCTACGGGATCGTCGCGCAACGCCAGGCCGCAGAGGCGGCTGCGCTGGACGAGATGCGGCTGATCGCGGAATTGACGGCCCAGCGTCCGGAACAAATGATCCAGGGTGCCCGGCAATGGCTGTCGACGATGGCGGTGAATATCGATGCGCTGCTGGCAAGCCGCGGTGCCTGCAACGACTATTTCAACCGGCTGGCGCCGCAACTCGACGGCCTGTTCCACTCGGCCGGGGTGATCCTGCCGGACGGCGAGCTGTACTGCGATTCGGCGCTGGCGGAGAGCCGGGTTCGCGTCACTGCCGGTGACCAGCCGGTGTTCCGCACGGCGATCGCAACCGGGCAGTTCACCGTTGGCGAGTTCCGGGTCGGGCGCACCGCCGGGAAGCCGGGCATCGATTTCGCATATCCGGTGCCGGGGGCCGGCCGGCAGGTGCGGGCGGTGGTGTACGCCGCACTGAATCTGGAAAAGTTCGCGGAGTCGGGGGAATTTCAGCGCACCGGGACCTCGTCGCGCAGCGCGAACCGGCTGGTCACCATTTATGATCGCAATGGCATCGTGCTCGCCCAGTACCCCGAGGTGCGTTACCGCATCGGGGAAAAGGGCCAGAACCCCCGGGTCCTGGAACGGCTGTCGAGCGCCTATCACGGCGTGTTCACCGACATCGACCAGAAGCGCGTACAGCGTCTCTATGCCACGGAGTACGTCGGGCGCAATGCGGACGGCATCGCACCGCTCCGCGTGGTCGTCAGCATGCCCACGGCGGTGATCTTTGCGGAAGCGAACCGTGCGCTGATGCGTACGGGCATCGGCATCGTCCTGATTTCCGTGCTGGTGGTTGCCGGCGCGTGGTACGGTGCGGAGGTGCTGTTGCTGCGCAAGGTCCGCTCGCTGCTGGACATGGCCCACCGGGTGCGACACGGCGACTTCTCTGCCCGCGCCGGCCTTGGCGACGGGCGGGAGGAAATGGCACAGCTGGGCCGGGCATTCGACGGCATGGTCGAGGAACTGCAGCAGCGCGACCTGCGGCTCAAGCAGGTATTGCAGCAACTCAACGCGCAGGCCGTCAGCGATCAGCTGACCGGCCTGCCCAACCGGCGCTTCCTGTGGGATGCGCTGGAGGCCGAACTGATGCGTGGGCGTCGCAAACAGTCGCCGCTCGCGGTGATGATGCTGGACATCGATTATTTCAAGGAATTCAACGATCGCCGCGGGCACGAGGCCGGGGATCTCGTGCTGAAAAACGTGGCCAGTGTGCTGCGCACGGTGGTGCGCGGCTCGGACATCGTTGCCCGCCATGGCGGTGAGGAATTTGTCATCGTACTGCCGGAGGCGACGGAGGAGACGGCACGGGCGCGTGCCGAAGCGCTGCGCGCCGAGATTGCGGCGTTGCGGCTGACCTATGGCGGCGAGGCGCTGGAACCCGTCACGCTGTCGGTCGGTATCGCGGTCAGTGCCGACTCACACGAATCGGGCGAGGCACTCGTTCGCGCCGCGGACGACGCGATGTACGAGGCCAAGCGTGCCGGCCGCGACCGGATCGTACTCCGCAACGCGTGAGCTGCCCGGCGCCGGCACCGTACAAAAAAACCCCGGCTTGCGCCGGGGAAAAACAGGGGTTCGTTTCGCAGTGCCCTGCTCGGAGGAGTGATGGACTAGTTCCGGTTTGGCCCTACTGGATGCGTTTGCCGATCTCGTGACCGACGGCAACGCCGGCGCCTACGTGGGCGTTGGTCGGTGTTGTCGAGCAGGCACTCCGGGCCGGGATTCCGGCCAATAACCATGCAGCGAGGCTTTTTTTCACGGCGATTCCTGCAGTCTCATTTTCTGCCCCAACCCATCGCAGACATCGTGCCAGCAGAAAAATATCAACAAAAACAATGGGTTATTAATTTCCCGGTGAGCTTGACTGTCGTGGTTACCCGACATTTTCCGAAATTCATTGTTAACGATTTGTTTTTGAACGAATTTTTTGTCTCCAGTCGGAGACGGTGCGCCGGCGGCGCATTGCGCGTGGGCGGTTGCCATGAACTCGCCACCGCTGTCCGAAAGTCGACGCATTGCTGCGCCAGCCTGCCGCCGGTCAGGCAGGCGGCGACGCTCGTCGGCGCGGACCCGGGCATGGCTTATGCAGGTGATCTCCATTGCAACAAGCGCAGTACTGGAGGTGTGCCGTGGGTATGCTGTTATTCCTGTTGATGGTTTTTTTTGGTGCCGTGGTGCTGTGGTCGGGCTCGCGGCTGTACCGGTTGTTGCGCGATCGGTCGCAGGCCGGCGCATAAGCGTGGCGCGGGTGCCGGTGGGCGCGGCTGTTACCATTCCCCGCGCCATGTCGATCAACCGCAAATCCGCCGGTGACTGAGCCCGCCCGCAACAGCCTTGCGCCGGGCGTGCGTTGGCGCGAGGTGTGGTCATGGGCGATGTACGATTTCGCCAACTCCGGCTACACCACGGTGGTCATTACTGCCGTATTCAGCGCCTATTTTGTTGCCGAAGTTGCCGGCAATGCACCCTGGGCCACATTTGCATGGACCGCGGCGCTGGCGGTGTCCTATGCGCTGATCATGTGTACCGCGCCGGTGATCGGCGCCTGGGCCGATGCCCGCGCGGCCAAGAAAAGCCTGCTCGGTGCAACGACGCTGGGCTGCATCGCGTTCACCGCGGCGCTCGCGCTGATCGGGCACGGTGATGTGGCGGGCGGCATCGCGCTGATCATCCTGTCGAATTTCTTTTTCGGTTCCGGCGAGAACCTGATCGCCGCGTTCCTGCCGGAAATCGCCGAGGGCGAGGCGCTGGGCCGCGTATCCGGCTGGGGTTGGAGTCTCGGCTATTGCGGCGGCCTGGTTGCGCTGGGCATCTGCCTGGCCTACGTCACACACGCGCAGGGGCGGGGCGCGCCGGCAACGGAGTTCGTGCCGGTGACGATGCTGATCACCGCGGCGATATTTGCGCTGGCCTGCCTGCCGACGTTCCTGTTCCTGCGCGAGCGTGCGCAGCCGCAGCCCGACGGCAGCACTGCAGTGCGTGCGGCGTTCGCGCGTCTGCGCGAGACGCTGCGTACCGCGCATCGTTATCGCGATCTGCGGCGTTTTCTGGTGTGCCTGGTGCTCTACCAGGCGGGCATTCAGACGGTGATCGCGCTGGCCGCGATCTATGCGCAGCAGGCGATGGGCTTTACCACGCGCGATACCCTGCTGCTGATCCTCGTCGTCAACGTCACTGCCGCGCTGGGCGCTTTCGCGTTTGGCTATGTGCAGGATCGCCTCGGCCACGTGCCCACCATCGTGCTGACGCTGCTCGGCTGGGTGGTCACCGTGCTGCTGGCATGGCGGGCCGAGGGGCCGGCACTGTTTTGGGTCGCCGCGAACCTGGTCGGCGTGTGTCTGGGCTCGAGCCAGTCGGCGGGCCGCGCGCTGGTGGCTTACCTGAGCCCGCCGGGACGCCAGGCCGAGTTCTTCGGCCTGTGGGGACTGGCTGTGAAATTGTCCTCGATCCTCGGGCCACTGACCTACGGCGCGGTGACCTGGCTCTCCGGTGGTGATCACCGGCTGGCGATCCTGATCACCGGCGGCTACTTCATTGCCGGCATTGCCATCATTGCGGGTGTGGACGCCGGGCGCGGGCGCGCCGCTGCGCGCGACCTGCAGCCGGTTGGCGCTGACCGGGCCGCCCGATAGAATGGAATCAGCCATGGCATTCCATGCAGCGGCGGCAGTACCGATGCGATGCGCCGGGAGGCAACCACAATGACAGGAGAGCAACAGCCATGCTCGGATTTCTGACGGGGGACAAGGTCGATCATCCGATGGCCGATGCCAAACAGGCCAGGGCGATCATCGCCGACCTGCCGGCCGATCCATTGAAGGCGCTGGCGGAAATCACGCACTGGCTGGAGTCGCTGCGCGAGGCGCGGGCGTTCAGGGTCGAGCGGTTGTTCGACAATATCGACGTGCTCGATGCGACCGCAAAAAGCCACCAGCGCAAGCTCGCGCAGGATTATTTTTCGACCGTGCGACAGCAGAAATTCCAGGAAAGCCGGTTGTGGACCGGCAGTCACCTGTTCTGGCAGACGCTGAGCAACGCCTACCTCGAATGCGTTGCACGCTTCGATGCGGGCCGGACCGGCGGCACGATTTTCCGCAAGAATCTGCCGGTGATCGTGGCGCGCACCCTGCGTGCGCTGACGTTGCAGCTGAAATGGATCCTGGTGCGTTACGGGTCGGTGGATCCGCAGGTGTGGGCCGATATCGGACGCCTGTTCCAGATCGCCGAGGCATCCGGCTTCGCTGACAACCAGATTCAGATTTATCCGGGCGTCCACGGCAGCGGTTCGGTGCGCCAGGAATTCCTCAAGGCGGTGATGCTCGGCGTGTCGGCGACCGATGGTCTGAGCCCCATGCACCAGGAGCTGGCGGAGCGCCTGGTGGCGCATTTCTCGCCCGCCTTCCGCATGGCGCTGCAGCCGGGGCCGGGTTGCGCCTATGGTTTCGACATTGCCGGCGGCAAGCCGCCTTTCCGCATCGTCGGCGACAGGGCCCTGCCGCAGACTGTGCGGTTTTTCGGCGCCGGGGATGCGCTGGGGCAGCTGCAGAACGTCGAAGCGACGATCGTCGAAACCGGTGCCATCCCGTCGGGCGTGCACCTCGGCGGCAGCTACGACAGGGAGATGGTGCTGCCGGTGTTGCGCCATCTCGGCATGTACTGGTCGGACGACCTGCCGGCGCGTGGTGCGCAGCGCCGCCCCACGGCCACCCGGATGACGGTGCTGCATGGCATGGAAGAAATCCTGCGTGTGCTCGATCCCGACAACAGCGATGAACTGGATTTCAGCGGCGCCGATGCTGCGGACTCGAACGCGGAGAGCTGGATCGTCGAGAACGTCAGCGACGGCGGTTACGGCGCAATCATCCCGGCGGCGAAAAGCGACTGGGTGCGGGTCGGCGCGCTGATCGGCGTCAAGACCGAAACCGCGAAGCACTGGGGCGTTGGCATCATTCGCAGGGTCACGCGCGACGAGCATCAGCAACGCCGCGTCGGCGTGCAGTTGCTGTCCCGAGTGGTGATTCCCGTGCGCATCGGCAAGTCCGGCGGCGCTTTCGCATCAGGCCCCGCAGCGCCCGCCGCTACGGCGCTGCTGCTGTCGACCGCACCCGACAGCCGCGGTGAGGTTGGCGTCGTGCTGCGCGAAAGCAGCTACAACCCGCGCGACAGTCTGGACATGGTGGTCAACAACAAGGGCTATCTGCTGATGCCCTCGCGCCTTGCGGAAGGCGGCGAGGATTTCGACTGGGCGATGTTCAAGCCGATGGCGCGCGCCTGAGCACGGCCGGCGCGCGGGTGCTGCGGCTGCAGCAGGCCTGAAACCTGCCGCAGCCGCGGCTGCCGCTCAGAAGCCGACGATCGGCGCCAGTGCGTGTTCGATGCGCGCGGCCTGCGCATGGTTGATCATGCCGGCGAGGATGCTGCCGAAACGTTCGTCCTGCACGCCGGACACGATGTACTGCCAGCGGTACGCCCGCAGCAACGTGTCGCGGACGGCCTGCGCGTCGTCCGGCTGCAGCGCCCGGCCATGGACGGCGAAGAAGTACTCGGCATCTGCCGCGGACTGCATTTGCAGCAGCTCGTCGACCGCACCCACCAGTTCGATCAGATCGGTCACCGCGCGGTCGCGCTGCAGCATGGACAGCTTGGCGTCTTCGCGGATCCATTCCAGCTCGTCGAGGATGGCGTGCTGCGATTCCTCCTGCCAGTGGTAGCGGAACACGTCGCGCCACAGTTCCGACAGCTCGGGGTCATGGGCGATGCTCTGCCGGTAATGGGCCTGCGTGAACAGCTCGATGTCGCAGGTAAGCCCGAGCACGGCCCAGTTCGATTTGCCCAGCACCAGTCCGGCGACTTCATTGGGCTCGGGCAGGAAACGGTAACCGGCGGGCATCACCTCGGCCATCATGCTGTCGATGCGGCGGAACAGTTCCTGGTGTTTCAGTTCCTCATCGGTAAATTTCACCAGCGCTTCGAGCGCGAGCTGGTTGCCCAGCCAGTGGTCACGGCTGACTTCGAGCATTTTGGCGCCGATGAAACGCTCGACCAGTCCGAACATGTTGGCGTAGGTGCGGCCCTGGATCTGGCTGATGAACCTGCGCTCGTCGCCACTGAGAAACGGCAGGCCGTCGATTTTTGACAGCCCGTCGGGCAGGAATTTTT
>RPOR01000037.1 GCA_003820645.1 Betaproteobacteria bacterium | reverse complement strand
CCAGTTTGCGCCAGACCAGCAGGTTGCGCCGCCAGACCTGCGAGTAACGCAGGCTGAATTGTGTCAGTGTCCAGTTGCGGGGGGCCATGTCAGTCGCGCAGCTCGCGGCCGGTGAGCTTAAGGAACACGTCTTCCAGGCTGGCGCGGCGGTGCAGATAGCGCAGGTCGCCACGGTGATCGAGGTCGGCGATCAGCGGCGCCGGGTCGTGGGCGTAACAGAATATCGTCTCGCCGGTGGCTTCGCAGCGCTCCGCGTGGAAGCGGCCGAAGCGGCCTGCCCATTCCGACGCACCCTCGCCATAGACTTCCACCACCTGTGGCTCGATGTGCTGCGCGATCAACACCCGCGGTTCGCCTTCGGCAATGATCTTGCCATGATCCATGATGGCGATCCGGCTGCACAGTCGCTCCGCTTCTTCCATGAAATGCGTGGTCAGCAGCAGGGTTTTGCCGCGTTTCAGCAACTGACGCAGGCGTTCCCAGATCACATGGCGCGCCTGCGGATCCAGACCGGTCGTCGGTTCGTCGAGGAACACCAGCTCCGGGTCGTTGATCAGGGCGCGCGCCAGCGTCAGCCGCCGTTTCATGCCGCCCGACAGCGTCTGGATGCGCGCGTCGGCGCGGCTGGCCAGTCCGGCAAACTCGAGCAGGTCGGGAATGCGCGCGCGCAATTCGTGATCGGCAATGCCGAAATAGCGGCCGAAAATCAGCAGGTTTTCGCGTATCGTGAAATCCGGATCGAGGTTGTCGAACTGCGGTACCACACCGATGCGCAGCCGCGCCTCGCGCGCCCGTTGCGGCACGGGCTCCCCGAGTGCGGTGATGCTGCCGCTGTCGGGATCGGTCAGGCCGAGGCACAACCGCAGCGTGGTGGTCTTGCCGGCGCCGTTGGGACCGAGCAGACCGAAACATTCGCCGGGGCGCAGCACGAAATCCAGGCCGCAGACGACTTCATGGTCGCCGTAGGATTTGCGCAGCCCGGCGGCTGCCAGCGGCGCGGCGACGCTCATGCGCAGTGGCGCTGGACGATCTGCGCGAGCACATGCAGCCGGCCGTGGAAAAAATGCTCGCAGCCGGGCACCACGACCAGTGGCAGCTGCTGCGGCCGTGCCCAGTCGAGTACCGCGGCGAGTGGCACGACGTCATCATGTTCACCGTGGATCACCAGTGTATCGGGGGGGACGGTTGCCGCAGGAAAACGGTTGACGGCAGGCCCCACCAGCACCAGCCTTTCGGCCTTCAGCGACTGCGCGACGCGAGTCTGGACAAAGGCACCGAACGAGAATCCGGCCAGCAGCAGCGGCAGCGTGCCGAAACGCGCCCTCGCATACCGTGCCACGGCGAGGAGGTCTTCAGTCTCGCCGTTGCCGTGGTCGAAGGCGCCGGCGCTTGCGCCGACACCGCGGAAGTTCGGGCGGATCGCGACATAGCCGAGCCCGAACAGCGTTTTCGCCAGCGTAGTGACGACCTTGTTGTCCTTGGTGCCGCCCTGCACCGGATTGGGGTGCGCGATCAGCGCAATACCGCGTCGTGGCTCCCCGGGATCGTTGAGGTCGGTCTCCAGTGCACCGGCCGGGCCGTCGACGAGGACGCGTTGCAGCGTGGACGGTGACATCGGGCGGCGTTCAGTCACAGGCATCGGACGGAATGTGGCAGGTGAAAAGTGCAGAATGCAGATTGGCCGGTGTGGAGTTCTGAGCTGATGGTGATGACCCTGCAGTGCAGGCCTTCAACAATTCAGATCTTCAGACGTTCGACGACGCGGTCCTGTTGCAGGTGTTCGCTGATGATTTCGTCGATGTCTTCGCGGTCGACATAGGTATACCAGACGGCTTCGGGATAGACGACCAGCACCGGCCCTTCATCGCAGCGATCGAGGCAGCCGGCCTGGTTGATGCGTACCTTGCCGGTGCCGGCAAGCTTCAGCTCCTTGATCTTCTGCTTGGCATAGTCGCGCATTTCCTGCGCGCCGTGCGCGCAGCAACAGCGCGCGCCGCCTTCGCGCTGGTTGCAGCAGAAAAACACATGGTATTTGTAGTAACTCATGGGCCTTGGGAAAATGCGGCTTCAGTTTGCGGATCTTCGATGGTGCCGGCGATCAGTAAAGCGGATTATACCCGGCGCCTTCCCGGGTCAGCGCCGCGAGTATTTGCGCGCCGAGCCTCTGGCCCGCGAAACCGGATATTTGCGTGCATTGACCGCCATTTTGCGCTGCGCTGCGCGCAGTGGGTCAATGCCGAGCACGTCGGTCAGGCGCAGCAGATAAAGCAGCACATCGGCGACTTCCTCTTCGACCGCGTGACGGTCGCGTGCCCCGAGTTCGGTGCTCTGCGCAGGGGTCAGCCACTGGAAACATTCGAGCAACTCGGCAGCTTCGACGCTGAGTGCCATCACCAGGTTCTTCGGCGTGTGGAATTGCTGCCAGTCGCGCGCATCGGCAAAGCTGCGCAACTGGCGACGCAGACCGGCAAGCGTAGGGCGGGTGATGTGGCGGGTCATGGCGGGCATCCGGTGATGGTCAATAGCCGGCCTTGCGGCGGGCGGTCAGGCTGAACAATGCGCACAGCATGGCCAGGAACGGCCACAGGTCCGACAAGGCGCGGGTCATGCTGGCAAAGCTGAGGATATGGCTGGCGTGGCCCTGCAGCAGGTGGGGGGGCATTGGCCGATAAGGGTTCGCGGGGGTGATGTTGACCAGGATTACCGCGGCGGCCAGTGCCAGCAGGGCGACTGCTGCACGGCCGCGATGCGGCAGTCGGGTCAGCACCAGCAGCAGCACCAGCGCTGCGCCAAGTCCGATGCCGACACCCGGTGTCAGCCAGTTCCACGGATTTGGCGCACGCAGCACGAGCAGCGCCGCTGCTGCATTCAGCACACACGCGCCGGCGACGATCAGTGCCAGTGCGCGCCAATAGCCGGCAGCAGTATCGCGCGCGGCGCTCGCAAGCAGCAAACCAAGGCCGGCGGTATTGAGCATTACCACGCCCGCCTCCGCTGCCAGATAGGAGCCCGGCGTGTAGGCGATGAGTCCGGCCAGCTCCAGACTGCTGCGCAGGTCGCCGTTGCCGAATGCGACCAACGGCGTATGCAATTGGGCGATCAGCCACAGTCCGGCCAGGACCAGTACGGAATCACCACGCGCGCCGGTGACGAACCAGCGGCCGCGCAGCAACGCGAGTTCGGCACCGAGGCGCCGTCCCGGGGCGAACAGCGGCGCGATCAGCGCGCCGACAGCGCCACCGAAACTGTTGATCAGCAGATCGACATTCGATGCGATGCGTGCTGGGAGGTGCTGCTGTGCGGTTTCAAGGACCAGACTCAGTGCCACGCACGAAATTGCGGCCATCACGACGGCTATTCGCGTATTCCAGCGTACAGACCATGCCAGTGTCAGCAGAAAACCCAGCGGCACATAGGCCACAAAATTGAACAACACATCATCGATGGTGATCCAGCGCGGCCACGGTGCAAACAGAAAGTTGCCGAACTCGCCATGCAGGTCGCGCCAGTCAACGAAGGGCTGCAAGCTGGCGTAGATGATCACCAGAATGTAAGCTAGCGCGGCCATCCCGGCCAGCCTGAGGCTGCGCGGTGCGGATGGTGATCGAGAAGTGAACCGGGAATCCGATTGAGAGTCCAGCAGCATCCATGAAATTCTACGACATCTTTAACGGCGACGCTGACGGTATCTGCGCGCTGCATCAATTGCGGCTCGAGCAGCCGCAGGCAGCCGAACTGGTGACCGGCGTCAAACGTGACATCGTGCTGGTTGCGCGGGTCGATGCGCAGGCGGGCGACCAGCTGACCGTGCTCGACATTTCGTTGCGCAGTAATGCGGCGGCCGTGCAGCGCGCGCTGGATCGCGGCGCGCGGCTGCAGTATTTCGATCATCACGCTGCCGGTGATATTCCGCGGCATCCGCGGTTCGAGGCGCACATCGATACCGCGCCGGACGTCTGCACCAGCCTGCTGGTCGACCGCCATCTGGCGGGCAAGCACCGGTTGTGGGCAGTCGTTGCCGCGTTCGGTGACAACCTCGTCGCGTCCGCGGTGCGTGCCGCGCAGCCGCTGCAGCTTGACCATACCGAACTGGCGCGCCTGCACGAACTCGGCGAGGCGATCAATTACAATGCCTATGGCGAGACCGTCGAGGACCTGCATTACCACCCGGCGGACTTGTACCGGACGATGGCGCCGTATCGCGATCCGCGGCATTTCATTTTTGACGAACCGGTATTCGAGGTGCTGAAACAGGCAGGCGCCGAGGATCTGGCGCGTGCCGAGGATCTGTTGCCGGAATTTGCCACGGAGACGGCCGCGCTCTACGTCCTGCCCGACGCGGCATGGAGCCGGCGCGTGAACGGCGTGTTCGGCAACCGGCTGGCGCAGGCCGAGCCGCAACGCGCGCACGCCGTGCTGGTGGCCAAGCCGGGAGGTTATGTGGTCAGCGTGCGCGCGCCGCGCAACAAACCGGCGGGGGCCGACGTGCTGTGCCTGGCATTTGCGACCGGCGGCGGGCGCCAGGCTGCAGCGGGTATCAACCAGTTGCCGCAGGATGACCTGGCACGGTTTGTTGCCGCGTTTCGCAGCGCCTACAAATAACCAAATAAAAACAACAACTTATAGTGGTGCGTCGCGGGCGCTCCTGGCCGGGGTCGTGAGCCTGAGCAGGTCGAGTTCGATCAGCGCAAAAGCCGCGATCCACAACACCGCGTCGTAGCCGTCGAACCACTCACCGTGCGCCAGCCAGACCAGCGCGACCGCAGCGAGCGCCGCATACAGCGCGATGGACAGGGCCGTGACAGCCCTGCGGCAACGGGCGACGAGCGACGGCGCACGCACTTCCAGTTCAAGAACGGCGACGACGCCGATCCACAGCCAGGCGTTGGTCGCGTCCAGCCATTCTTCTTCGCGGACGAATGTCAGTGCCGCAATGGCGATTGCCGCGGCGGCAACCAGGCGCAACAGGCCCAGCGTCACCGCATTGCGCGCGGGGTGCGTCCAGCGCGGGCAGCGGGCTTCGATCTCGAATAGCACGAGCAGCGCAATCCACGCCAGCGCGTCGATGCCTTCGGCGGCGCGGCCAGCCGCCGCGTAAATGACCGCATTGATCGCCAGCAGCGCGAATATCGCCAGCCTGATGGACGTCACACGCGACTGCAGGTCAGACCGCTTTCGCGTGATGCCGGGGCTCGATGCCGTAGCGCTGTGGCAGCACCGAGCCCAGGGCCATGCCGCCCAGGCTGACCAGAAAACCGATGAACTGCGGCGGCCACAACTCGTCGATGGCGGCGAATTCGAGTGCGATCCAGCTGACGAGGCCGCCGATGATGGCGCAGACGGCCCCCTGCGTCGTGGCGCGTTTCCAGTAGAGGCCGGCTACCAGCGGGACGAAAGCGGCGACCAGGGTTACCTTGTAGGCATTCTCGACCATGCCGTGTATGGATTCATTGGTGTTTATCGCGTACAGCGTGACGAGCGTGGCAAAGCACACCACGACTGCACGGTTCAGCCACAGGAAGCGACGGTCGTTCATGTGTTTGAACAGGCCCTTCAACACGTTCTCGGAGATGGTCACCGACGGCGCGAGCAGTGTGCCACTGGCAGTGCTCATGATTACCGAGAGCAGTGCGCCAAAGAAGACGACCTGTGCCGCGAGCGGCAGATGTTCGAGGATCAGCGAGGGCAGGATGCGCTGCGAGTCGCTGTCGATCAGCCCGCTGACCATCTTCGGGTCAATCAGCGTGGCGGCATAGACCAGAAACAGCGGGACGAAAGCAAACAGGAAATAGGCGGAGCCGCCGAGTATCGAGCCCCACGCCGCAGTGCTCTCGTTCTTCGAGGCATTCATGCGCTGGAAAACGTCCTGCTGGGGTATCGAGCCGAAGCCCATGGTGATCAGCGCTGCGGTAAAAGCCACGATGTCCGCCACGGTCAGCTTCGGCAGGAATTCGAACCTGTTGTTCGCTGCGGCGTGGTTGATGACTGTCGCCGCACTACCCGCCATGTCGGCCACCAGCCAGGCGATATAGAGAAGGCCCAGCACGATGACGATCATTTGCACGAAGGTGGTGACCGCTACTGACCACATGCCGCCGAACAGCGTGTAGACCAGCACGATGCTCGCGCCGATCACCATGCCCCACGCCGGTGTGACGGCATCCTGGGATAGCACGTTGAACACCAGGCCGAGGGCTGTCACCTGGGCGGAAACCCAGCCCAGATAGGACAACGCGATGCAAATACTGGTCGCGAGCTCCACCGGCCGGTTATAGCGCTTGCGGTAGAAGTCGCCGATGGTCAGCAGGTTCATCCGGTAGAGCGGACGCGCAAAGAACAGGCCGAACAGGATCAGGCACAGGGAGGCGCCGAACGGATCGGAGACCAGCCCGCTCATGCCCTCTTTGACGAAGGTCGCCGAGATGCCGAGCACGGTTTCGGCGCCGAACCAGGTTGCGAACACCGTGGCGAACACCACGTAAATCGGCAGGTGCCGGCCGGCCGTGATGTAGTCGCGGGCATTATGCACACGCGTGGCTGCGATCAGGCCGATCGCAATCGACACCACAAGATAGGCTATGACGAACCACAACAGCATCGCAAAGCTCCCGTTTCGGAGCGGATTATAGCCGCGTGATCGGCCGTTACGACAGCAGTTGCAGCGCGATCAGCCCGGCGAGGAGGATGGCGACTGCGACCAGCAGATAACCGTTGCGCCGGTGCAGGCGCAGCAGCGCCTCGGCCTGTGCGCGCAATTCCGCGTCGCGGTCGCGCGCCAGATACTGCTGCACCAGCCGCGGCAGCTGCGGCAGCAGTTCGCTCCAGAACGGCAGTTCCTCGCCAATCCGGCGCACCAGCCCGCGCCAGCCGACCTGCTCGGACATCCAGCGTTCCAGGAAAGGTTTGGCCGTGCTCCACAAGTCGAGGTTGGGGTCGAGGTCGCGGCCCAGACCCTCGACGTTGAGCAGCGTTTTCTGCAGCAGCACCAGCTGCGGCTGGATCTCGATGTTGAAGCGACGCGAGGTCTGGAACAGCCGCAGCAGTACCTTGCCGAACGAGATTTCCTTCAGCGGCTTGTCAAAAATCGGCTCGCATACCGCGCGGATCGCCGTTTCGAATTCGTCGACCCGCGTGCCCGGCGGCGCCCAGCCCGATTCGACGTGTACTTCGGCGACACGGCGGTAGTCGCGGCGGAAGAAAGCGATGAAATTGCGCGCCAGGTAATGCTTGTCGACATCGGTCAGCGTGCCCATGATGCCGAAATCGAGCGCGACGTACTGGCCATCCGGCGCGACCAGAATATTGCCCGGGTGCATGTCGGCATGAAAGAAGCCGTCGCGGAAAACCTGGGTGAAGAAAATTTCGACCCCGGCGCGCGCAAGTTTCGGGATGTCGACACCCTGTGCCCGCAGATCCGCGACCGCCGATACCGGGGTGCCGTGCATGCGCTGCATGACCATGACCCGGGTCGAGCAGTAATCCCAATGAACTTCGGGCACCGCAAGCAGCGGCGAATCGAGGAAGTTGCGCCGCAGTTGGTGGGCGTTTGCCGCCTCGCGCATCAGGTCGAGCTCATCTTCGAGGTGCCGCGCGAATTCGGCGACGACTTCGCGCGGCTTCAGCCGCTTGCCGTCGGCCCACAGCAGTTCGACCAATGCGGCGCCGGCATCGAGCAGTGCAACATCCTTGGCGATAATGGCGGAAATGCCGGGACGCAGCACCTTGACGGCGACTTCGCGGCCGTCGTCGAGCACGGCGAAGTGCACCTGCGCGACCGACGCGCTGGCGACGGGTTCAATATCGAAGTGCGCGAATACCTGCGCCACCGGCTTGTCATAGACCTCGTGCAGGATGCGCAGCGCATCCGTGCCGGGGAACGGCGGCACCTGGTCCTGGAGTCGGGCGAGTTCGTCGGCGATGTCCTGTGGGATCAGGTCGCGGCGTGTCGACAGCACCTGGCCGAACTTGACGAATATCGGCCCCAGTGTTTCCAGCGCCTGGCGCAGCCGCATTGCACGCGGGGCGGACAGGTCGCGCCAGAACAGCAGCGCGCCAAGCGCAATCCGCAGCGTGCGCACGCGCTCATGTCCGAGCAAGAACTCGTCGAGACCGAAACGCAGCGCGACACGGAGGATTTTCAGCAGGCGGAAGATACGCACCCGCACATTCTAACCGGCGGTGTCGGCGCTCAGGAAGTTGCGCCGGCGGGAGGTCAGCGGGTGCTCAGCTGCGCAATGCGTTTTTCGAGGCGCGCGACATCGTCGCGTAACAGGTCAACGGCTGCCGCAAATCCGGCAACGTCGGCGCGCGCGGCGATCAGCGGCTGCTCTTCGGTCCAGTATTCGGCGAACGAGCGCGCCAGATTGTCACCGCTGGACCGTGCCCACTGCTGCAGCGTGCGGCCGGATCCGGCGATGCGGTGCGCGGCCACGTCGCCGACGATTCTTGCCAGATCGGCCTCGGCGTCCCAGCGCAAATGGCGCCACAGGTGGTGGATCGCGCCGGCCAGCGCGGTGTCGCCATCGATCGCGACGTCGCGCCAGGCCGTGTCGTCCCGTGCTGCAACCCGCAGCAGCAGGCCGGGCGTCAGCGTCAGGGTCACTGCCGGGACCACGCCGGCCACGGCCGGCGCCACCTCGCCGCCGTCGAGCACGGTGAGACAAGCCTGAAAAGGCAGGCAGCGGAAACAGGCGGCCTTGCCGGCGTGCGGTTGCAGCGCTGCACGCGCCCACTGATTGGCGCGCAGCAGGTGATTGAGCGAGTTGCCGGTGAGAGCGTCAAGCATGTGCAGCGCTGGCAGCGGGCGACGGCCGCCGGGCCGTCACCGCGCTCATGCCTGCTGGATGCCGGAGACCAGCCAGCCCGCAGTGCCGCGCAGGGGTTTCTCGAGGTGCCAGACCTCGGCGAAGGACTGCGGCTCCGCATTACCATCTTCGCGGATCAGCCCGGAGAAGCGTACGCTGACGATATACAGCAGCCCTTCGGTGACGACGTCCAGAACCTCCGCTTCGAGGGTAACGACATCGGTCTTGCCCGCGGTGTCGCCTTCAGCCTGCCATTGCGCCTGCACTTCGGCGAGGACGTCGGTGGTCACAAAGTCGGCCAGCGCCGCGCTGTCGCGCGCGTCATGCGCTTCCTGCAGCCGTACGAAATTCAGCCGTGCATGGCGCAGGAATTCAGCGGCGTCGAAATCAGCAGGCCAGCGGCCGGCCGTTGCCGCAGCCACCGAATGCGCCGCGGCGCCGCTTGCCGACGCCGTCGACAGGGGCTGCAGGCCGCCGGCGGCGTACTGCAGCGGGGCATTGCCGGCGCGCCCGCGCAGCGCGCGGAACGCCATCATCGCGATACCGGCAATCGCGGCAATCAGCAGCAGCCCGGCGAGCGCACCGCCGATGCCGTTGTTCATGAACAACGCCATCAGTCCGGCACCCATGGCCAGTCCGGCCAGCGGGCCCAGCCATTTATTCCCGGTGGCCGCCGCCGGTTGCTGTGCCGGCGTGCCGGCCGCTTGCTGGGCTTGCTGTTGCTGTGCCGGGGCCTTGGGCGTGGCCTGTTGTTGCGTATTGCGCTGCATGCCGAAACTCTTGCCGCCGCCGAGGCGGCGCGCGTCGGCATCTACGGCAACCAGCGACAGGCCGCACAGCGTGATCAGTACTGTCAGAAATTTATTCATTGCGCACCCCGGTTCAGATTGGACCCGTGCATTATAGCGATGGGCCCGGATGGCCAGCATTAATAAAAATAATCTACAAAATCAGAGGACTGCATGGGCGCCCCGTTCAGAAAGCGGTTGCGAATCAAACGCTTGGGCTGCAATCAGTAACGGAAGCCGCGATGCAGCGCGACCACGCCGCCGGCGAGGTTGAAATATTCGACGCGGTCAAGCCCGGCCTCTTGCATCATGGTTTTCAGCGTTTCCTGGTCGGGATGCATGCGGATCGATTCGGCGAGATAACGATAACTGTCGGCGTCGTTGGTGACCAGCTTGCCCAGTCGCGGCAGCACTTGGAAGGAATAGGCGTCGTAGAGCGGCGCCAGCGGCTGCCACACGCGGGAGAATTCAAGCACCAGCAACCGTCCACCCGCTCTGAGCACACGCCGCATCTCGGCGATTGCAGCATCCTTGTGCGTCATGTTGCGCAGGCCGAAGGCGACGCAGACGCAGTCGAAATACTCGTCGGGAAACGGCAGTTTCTCTGCGTCGCACTGAATCGCAGGAACGATCAGGCCACTGTCGAGGAGGCGGTCGCGGCCGCGGCGCAGCATCGGACCGTTGATATCGGTGTTGATTACCGTGCCGCGGGGGCCGACGCGCTGCGCGAACAGCCGCGTCAGGTCGCCGGTGCCGCCGGCGACGTCAAGCACGCGCTCGCCGGGACGCACCAGGCTGCGCTCGACAGCGAAGCGCTTCCACAGTCGGTGCAGACCTGCAGACATCAGGTCGTTCATCAGGTCGTAGCGCGACGCCACCGAGTCGAAGACTTCGGCGACCTTGCGTGCCTTTTCGTCCTCGGCGACTTTCTGAAATCCGAAGTCTGTGGTTTTGGGCATTGGGGTCACCAGGCGTCAGCGGTAAAATGGCAAATGATAGCCAAAACAGTGGTGCTCAGGGGTGACGCAGATTCAATCGAATTTACCGCTTGCCGCTCACGCCTTTTCCCGCGATGCACCCGCCTCCTGCAACCGCTGCAGATACCGTTGCCACATCTGCTCCTGTTGCATGCCGTACTCGTACAGCAGATCCCAGGAATAGATGCCGGTATCGTGGCCGTCGGAAAAGCGCAGCTGGATGGCGTACTGGCCTACGGGTTCGACAGCGCTGATGGTCACGTCCTGTTTGCCGGTCTGCAATACTTCCTGGCCCGGGCCATGGCCGCGCACTTCGGCCGACGGCGAGTACACGCGCAGAAATTCGCAAGGCAGGCGGAAGGTCTTGCCATCGGCAAAGGAAATTTCCAGAGCACGTGATGCCTGGTGCAGGGTGATTTCGGTGGGCTGCGGTATGTCTTTGTTGAGTCCGGCCATGGTGTGCCCCGGAATTTCCGAGTCTGCGTGGGTTAACGCGGCATCATAACCGAGACTGTGGACATCAAAAAATTTTACTTAAATTCAGCGGGTTACGATCGATCAACACTGCGCTGTCATCTGGCTGTAATAACAAGTTCATAATATGCGTGGCTGTTGAATCCGCCCGGAGGGCGTATGGCCGCAACAATACTGATAGTCGAAGATGAACCGGCAATACAGGAGTTGGTGGCATGTAATCTCGAACTCGCCGGACACCGCACACTACGCGCCGAATCTGCCGAGCAGGCGATGCGCATGGTGCGCGACGAACTCCCGGACCTGATCGTGCTTGACTGGATGTTGCCGGGTGTCAACGGCATCGAATTCGCACGCCGGCTGCGCACCGACAAGCGTACGCAGAGCGTACCGCTGATCATGCTGACGGCGCGGGCCGAAGAGCAGGACAAACTGACCGGACTGGAAACTGGTGCCGACGACTACATCACCAAGCCATTTTCACCGCGGGAGCTCAATGCCCGTGTCAAAGCCCTGTTGCGGCGACGCTCACCGCAGGCCACCGATGACGTGATTGAGGTGTCCGGACTGCGTCTCGATCCTGCCAGTCATCGCGTCACGGGAAACGGCACTTCATTGCAGCTGGGGCCCACCGAATTCCGCCTGCTGCATTTTTTCATGACCCATGCCGAGCGCGTTTATACCCGGGTGCAGCTGCTGGACCAGGTGTGGGGTGACCATGTGTTTGTCGAAGAACGCACGGTCGATGTGCATATCCGACGCCTGCGCAAGGCGCTGGAGCCGTCCGGTCATGACAAGCTGATCCAGACCGTACGCAGTTCGGGCTACCGTTTTTCACTGAATTGAGCGGCCGATACAACCCGCTGCTATAAGCATAACGTCACCGTGCAATAATTGAAGGCAAAGAGGATGCACAGGTGACCAAAATCTGGTCTCAGCTGGCGGTACGCCTTGCCGCCGCGGCAGTGGTCGGCCTGTTGCTGTGGCCGGTCTCGGGTGCGCCCGCGGCAATGGGGTTTTTTGCAGCGATCCTGCTGCTGATGCTGCTGCACCATGTGCGGCATCTGGTGCGGCTGTCGCGATGGCTGGCCGATCCACGGCCAGAGGCGTTGCCCGCGAGTTCCGGCGTCTGGGAGGACGTATTTGCCGCGTTCTATCATCTGTTACGTCGCCAGCGACGCAGTGAATCGCGGCTGACAGCGACGTTGCAGGATTTTCGCCGCGCGGGCATGGCAATGCCCGACGGGCTAGTGATCGTCGATGGCACCAACCAGATCGAATGGTGCAATCCCAAGGCCGAACTGCATTTCGGGCTGGACGCACAGCGCGACGTCGGGCAACTGGTCACTTACCTTGTGCGCCAGCCGCAGTTTGCGGACGCCTTGGACACGCAAGGCTATGCTGAACCGCTGACCCTGCGCAGTGCCCGTGGCGGCGATCTGATCCTGTCAGTGCTGATCGTGCCCTACGAAGCCAACCGCAAGCTGATCATCAGCCGCGATGTCACCGACCGCGAGCGCGTCGAAACCATGCGCCGCGACTTCGTCGCCAACGTCTCGCACGAACTGCGTACCCCATTGACGGTAATCGGCGGTTTTCTGGAAACCATTGCCGACATGGAAACACCGAATCCTGAGCTAATCCGCCGCTCGGTACCGCTGATGAGTGACCAGGCGAAGCGCATGCAGAACCTGGTTGCAGATCTGCTGACACTGTCGCGACTGGAGTCCGCCGGCAATCCGGCCCGCGAGGAACCGGTCAATGTGCCGGATATCGCGCGTGCGTTGTATCACGATGCGCTCGCGCTCTCGGCCGGTCGCCACAAGGTGACGCTGGTACTGGAGAGTGCGGCATGGGTCAATGGCGCAGAGGACGAGCTGCGCAGCGCGTTCGGTAACCTGGTCAGTAATGCGATCCGCTACACGCCAGCCGGTGGCGAAGTGCAGTTGTCGTGGCAGGATGTCGGTGATGAAGCGGTGTTTGCGGTGCGCGATACCGGCATTGGTATTGCACCCCAGCATGTGCCGCGCCTCACCGAGCGGTTCTACCGTGTGGATCGCGGACGCTCGCGGGAAACCGGCGGCACCGGGCTCGGGCTGGCCATCGTCAAGCACGTCGTCAATCGTCATGCTGCTCGGCTGGACGTGACCAGCGAACCGGGACGCGGCAGCTCGTTCAGCGTGGTGTTTCCCGCGACCCGGGTCATTGCTGCCCGCGGCCGGAGCGACGCACCGGTGAGGTCGCTTAGGGCCTGATCGGCGCCGTCGATTCAAGTGAGGGTTATCAAGACCTGAGACAGCGCGGATGCGAGTGCCGCAGGCTCGCTGCCGACACGCGCAGTTGCGCCTGTCCGCTGGCGAATGCCCCAGATCGGTTGCGGAAAGTGCGGATCGTCGACAAAGCGCGGAATCACATGCCAGTGCACATGCGCCACCATGTTGCCGAGGCTGGCGAGATTGATTTTGTCCGGCGTCATCACCTCGCGCAGGACTCGCTCTACGGCAAATACGACATGCATGCAGTGCACCCGGTCCGCTGCGCTGAGGTCGCTCATCTCGCGGATGTGCGTATTCCAGATTACACGGCAGAATCCCGGATAGCCGGGCTCGTCCACATAGATCACGCGGCAGCGCGCATCGTGCCACAACACGATGCCGCCCGGCGTGGCGCACAGTTCACAATTCATGAGAATTCGTCCCGGAACAGCCAAGACGCGGCGCGATAAACCAGATTAGTCCCCTGCATGACCGCTGCATCGCGCCATGCCGGCGCCGCCGGGCACAGTGCTTCCAGCAGGCACCGCTTCGCGGAATGATCGAGATGGCCATCGCCGTAATGATGCCAGCGATTTTCTTCGCGCAGCGCATGAATTACACGTAGCGCCGGACAGGTGCCGATCTCCTGCAGCACGAATTCGACGCCGGCCCCCGGCAGTATGCCTGGCAATGCGGCGCCCAGGCTGCCACGTACCGCATAAGCAGCGGGAGCGGTGCTGCTGTCCTCCAGCGGCTGCCGCAGTGCGCGGCTGAGCTCCGCCAACGGCGCGCTGCCGATCCCCGGCTCGACGATCAGCGTGTTCCCGGCGTGCGGACCCAGTCCGGTATGCAGGTCGATGGCGAATAGCGACGCTGCGCCAGGGAGCTGCGCCCGCAGCCAGTCGATGAACAGCCGCGGCCCGGGCTGCAGTTCGGCGCCGCCGTAAAACAGGCCGCGTGGATAACGATGCTGTCCATGTGCAATCGCCTGACGTACGGCGCGCACCCCGTGGCGTAATCCGGCCGCGCCCAGGCGCAACGCAAAAGCATCGCGCGCCGGCGGCGATGTCGGGTTGAGCAGTGCATCAAGACGTCTGTACAGGGGCGGCGTGCCGGTCCAGGTGCTATGTCCGAGATGAAAATTGCGGTTGAGGTCGACATTGTGTTCGTTGGCACGGCGCTGCCACGCCATGCCGTAGGGATTTAACACATGGGTCAGAATCAGCGCGCCGTCGGCAGGCAGCGGCGGCGGCGCGGCGAGCAGGGCCAGCTGCGTTGCTGATCCGGCAAAGGCTTCGACCCCATGCACGCCGCTGATGTGCAGCATGACGCGTCGTGGCCGGCGTGTACCCAGCCAGGCCAGATCGATGGTCAGTGACTCGTCGTGAGGGCCCCGCGCGGCCAGCGGCAGCGCATCATGGGCGGCACCGGCACGCAGTGCAGCTGCACGAAAGCGGGCGCGGGCGCTGGCGTAGTCCGGCGAAAACAGGCTAACGCCGGAGACCACAGACTCAAGCCGTGGTGTAGCTTGCGCGCTCGAAATTGCAGCCACTGTCGAGCAGGGCGGTGAGGCGGATATGGTGCTGCTTGCCGTCGTGCATGTCGAGCACGCGACCCGGCGCATAGGTGCCGGGGACGACCAGTATCGATGGCGGCTCGCTGCCGGGGCCGGCCGCGACCAGAAGTGAGCGTTCGTATGGCACATCGACGTTCGAGGCGCGCGCCGCGACCGCCTGAACCTTTGCGCGCAACAGCCGCAAGCCAAGCGATGCCGTGCCATCCGGCTCGACGCTAAGGCGCTGTATCAAGCCGAGATAGGTATTGCCGTTGGGGGCAACAAGGCCGAGCAGCTGGTTGTACGAAAGCTGCGTGGTATCCGATGGCTTGCGGCACAGTCCAAGCATGCCCGACGCACTCTGGTTGACGACGGCCCAGGTCTCCAGTGTGCGACTGCGTGTCGATGCCTCGCCGACGGCCGCCGGGCCGTCTACCCGCTGGAATCCTGCCATGTCGTAGCGCTCCCGCGACGACAGGCCCGCATCCGGGGGCGAGAAGGGTTTGCCGCTGACGTTGTAATGCATTGCCGCCAGAGTACTGGATACCAGCACATTGAACGACACGGGTTTGCGCTCTTCCTCGCGCGCAGTGCCGGGTGTCAGCCAGTTGGCATGCAGCGTGAGCATCAGTTTTTCGCAGGCCTCGCGCGGTATCGGGCCGAGGCCGAGCTTGTCGGGATTCTGTGTTTTGAGTGCAACCGCGGTCTGCCGCAGTTTGTCGCTGATTTGTTCCAGGTCCAGATAGCGCAGATTATCGCCCTGAAGACTTTTGACCCGTCGTGCGCCCTGCGCTGAGCCGAGATCAACGGCCAGCGCGAAATCCCTGTTGGTGTTTACGGGTTCCCGGGACAGACGGCCCAGCGCGACCCATTGTGCAAGCGCCCGGTCCACGGTGTTGATCTGCAGCAGTGACAACGAGTCCGGATGGGCGCGCTGCGCGAGTACGACCTGAAGGTAGGCGAGATTGACGGTGCTGGTACTGCCGATGCCTTCGGCCACCGGTATGTCGGTGACTTCGGCGTTCTCGGCGAACGCATACAACCGGTGCAACTGTTCCCAGAATGCGCCGGGTATGGCGTGGTAGGCGCGGTTATGCGCGGCCATTGCAAAACCGGTAAAGCGCAGCGCCCGGTAACAAATAATCTCGGCATGTTCGGCCAGGTCGGGCGCCGCTTCCGCCATGTCGGCGATCAGTGATTCGTATGCATCGGCCAGCACTCGCCACAGCGCGATGCTGCGCTCGAAAATTTCGCGGGTATTGCTGTCGAAGGGCACCGGCTTGCCCCAGTAATCGCGGCTGCGTACGTTCTGTGCTTCGAGTGCGGTGTCGCGCAGCGTTTCGAGGATGTGCAGCCGGTCGTCGCCGGAGATCCGGGTGTCGGCGAGTAATCGCAGCTGGGTCAGTATTTGTGCCTGGCGGTGCGCCGGCGATGCCGCACCAAGCTGCGAGATGAACGTCCGCGTTCCCGCGACGTCGACAATTTTCAGTAGTCCCGGAGTGGCACTCAAGACGGCAGCCATCGCGTATCCCGATCGGATGGGGTACGCATTGTCTCGACCGCGGGAGCGGCGCAGCAAGTGCATATGTCACATATCGCCGAGCCACGACAGAACCGGTGCGCTGAAATGTGCATAATTGCACGCATCATATCAGAGCAGCACGCGCTCGATTCCGCCGCTGTTTGCTTTTGCCACGTAGTTTTCCATCCAGTTGGCGCCGAGCAGGTGGCGCGCCATTTCCACGACAATATAGTCCGCTTCGACGTCGGCATCCTGACTGAAGCGCGCCAAGCCCTGCAGACACGACGGACAGGAGGTCAGTATTTTCACCCTGTCACCGGCGTTGCCATCGCGCAAGTGCGCCGCGCCCCGCCGCACCTCCTCTTCCTTGCGGAAGCGCACCTGGGTCGAGATGTCGGGGCGCGTCACCGCCAGCGTTCCGGATTCGCCGCAGCAGCGCTGGTTCAGCGTCACCGGCACGGCCATCAGCGTATTGACCACTTTCAGCGGCGCGTGCGTTTTCATCGGCGTGTGGCAGGGATCGTGGTACATGTAGCGGGTCCCGGTGATGCCATCGAGCGTGACGCCGCGCTCGAGCAGGTATTCGTGGATGTCGAGCAGCCGGCATCCTGGAAATATCTTCTCGAACTCGTATTTCTGCAGCTGATCCATGCAGGTGCCGCAGGACACGATCACGGTCTTGATGTCGAGATAGTTCAGCGTGTGCGCAACCCGGTGGAACAGCACGCGGTTGGCGGTGGTGATGGCCTGACCCTTGGCCTCCTCGCCGGCTGCCGTCTGCGGATATCCGCAGCACAGGTAACCCGGTGGCAGCACGGTCTGGACGCCGAGATCGAACAGCATCGCCTGCGTGGCGAGGCCGACCTGGCTGAACAGGCGTTCTGAGCCGCAGCCCGGGAAATAAAATACGGCTTCCGCATCGTCCGTGACCTTGGCCGGATCACGGATCACCGGCACCACGCGCGCATCCTCGATGTCCAGCAGCGCACGCGACGCCTTTTTCGGCAGCTTGCCGGGCATCGGCTTGTTGATGAAATGGATCACCTGCGCGCGCACCGGCGGCTTGCCCACGGTAGCCGGAGGATGACGCGTCTGTTGACCGGCAAGCCCCAGCGCCTTTGCCGCGCCGTGTGCGATGCGCTGGGCCTTGTAGCCCCAGTCGATCATCAGTTTGCGCGCGATGTTGATGGTGCGCGGGTCGGTGGCGTTGAGAAACAGCATCGAGGCGCGGGCGCCGGGGTTGAAGCGGCGCTTGCCGTGCCGGCGCAGGAAATTGCGCATGGCGATCGACACATCGCCGAAATCGATGTCCACCGGGCACGGGTTCGCGCACTTGTGACAGACCGTGCAGTGGTCGGCAACGTCGCCGAATTCGTCGAAATGCTCCAGCGAGATGCCGCGCCGGGTCTGCTCTTCATACAGGAAAGCCTCGATCAGCAGGCTGGTGGCGAGGATCTTGTTGCGCGGGCTGTAGAGCAGGTTGGCCCGCGGCACGTGCGTTGCGCAAACCGGCTTGCATTTGCCGCAGCGCAGGCAGTCCTTGACCGAATCCGCGATCGCGCCGACGTCGGAGTGCTCGAGGATCAGGCTCTCGGCACCGAGCAGCGAGAAACTCGGCGTGTAGGCATTGCCGAGGCCCGCTCCCGGCAGCAGTTTGCCCTTGTTGAAGTGGCCATGCGGATCAACTTTCTCCTTGTAGGCCCGGAACGCCGCGACGCGCTCCGCCGGCAGAAATTCGAGCTTGGTGATGCCGATGCCGTGTTCGCCGGAAATGACGCCACCCAGCGCTTCGGCGAGGCGCATGATGCGGGCCACCGCGTCGGCGGCGTCCTGCAGCATTTCGTAATTGTCGGAGTTGACCGGAATGTTGGTATGCACATTGCCGTCGCCGGCGTGCATGTGCAGAGCGACGAACACGCGCCCGCGCAGTGCCTGGCGGTGTGCGGCGTCGATGGTCTCGACAACCTTGGCGAACGAGCGGCCATTGAAAATGTCGATGAGGTGTGCACGCACCTCGTCCTTCCACGACACGCGCACGGCGTGTTTCTGCAGCACGTGGAACAGCGTATCGCCGGAAGCGGGTGAGCGGTGCGCAGTGAGCGCTGACGAATAAAAGCTGCCGGGGCCATTCTCGTCCGGGTGCAGATCGGCCAGCGGTGTGTCGATGTGATCGAGCAGCCATCGCCACCGGTTCCGCGCGTCAGCAATCAGCGACTGCGCACGCTCGATGCGGTCGCCGATGACTTCCGCTGCCGAGACTCCGGGATCCTGCTGCATGACCGGCAATTCCCCCGCCAGCTGTGCGGCGACTGTGTCGAGGATGCGCAGCTTGTTGCGGATCGACAGTTCGATGTTGATGCGCTCGATGCCATCGGAGTAGTCACCCAGACGCTCCAGAGGGATCACCACATCTTCGTTGATCTTGAAGGCATTGGTATGGCGGGCGATCGCCGCGGTGCGCGCGCGATCCAGCCAGAAGGTTTTCCGTGCGTCGGCGGAGACGGCGATGAAGCCTTCGCCGCCGCGCGCGTTGGCGAGCCGCACCACCTGCGAGGCGGCTGCGGCCACCGCATCCTCGTTCTCGCCGACGATGTCGCCGACCAGCACCATTTTCGGGCGCCCGGCGCGGCGCGACTTGGTGGCATAACCGACGGCTTTGACATAACGCTCGTCGAGATGTTCGAGCCCGGCGAGAATGGCGTCGGGGTTGCTGTCGAGGTAGCGTTTGATTTCGACAATGGAGGGCACGGCTTCGCGCACCGCACTGAAGAATTCCAGGCAGACGGTGCGTATCGCCGGCGGCATGCGATGCAGGATGAAGGTTGCTTCGGCGATGATGCCGTCGCAGCCCTCTTTCTGGATGCCCGGCAGTCCGCCGAGCACCTTGTCGGTGACGTCCTTGCCGAGGCCGCGCTTGCGGAACGTGGCGCCGGGAATTTCGAGAATTTCCGGTTCGCCAGCCACTGTTTTCCCGTCGCGGGCGTAGCGCGTGATGCGGAAGCGCGCGGTTGCCACGTCGTGAATCTTGCCGAAGTTGTGGTCCAGGCGCTCGACGCCCATCCACTGCGCGTCGGGCGTCACCATTTTCCACGACGCCAGGTTGTCCAGCGCGGTGCCCCACAACACGGCTTTTTTGCCGCCCGCATTCATTGCCACATTGCCGCCGATGCACGACGCGTCTGCCGAAGTGGGATCGCAGGCGAACACCAGTCCGGCGGCTTCGGCCGCTTCCATCGCCCGACGGGTGACCACTCCGGCGCCGCAGCGCAGCACCGCAACCGGTTTGTCCGCGCCGGGCAGCGTGACCTGCTCGATGGCGGCCAGCGCGTCGAGTTTTTCGGTATTGATCACCGCTGAATAACGGGTCAGCGGGATGGCGCCGCCGGTATAGCCGGTGCCGCCGCCGCGCGGAATGATGGTCAGGCCGAGTTCGATGCAGGCGCTGACGATGGCGGCGACTTCTTCGCCAGTGTCGGGATTGACGACGACGAACGGATATTCGATGCGCCAGTCGGTGGCATCGGTGACGTGTGATACCCGGGCCAGACCGTCAAACTGCACATTGTCACGTCGTGTCGCCCGCGACAGGCGTGCCAGCGTGCGCCGGCGCAGCGCCAGCGTTTCCTCGAACTCGGTTTCGAAACCATCGACGGCGGTTTGCGCGGCGACCAGCAGCTCAGCGACCCGCTTGTCGGCGTTCTCGCTGCGCGCCTCGATGCCGGACAGCCGGCGGCGCATGCCGTCGATGAGTGCAGCGCGGCGCTTGCGATTGCCGAGCAGGTCATCCTCGATGTATGGGTTGCGCTTGACCACCCACATGTCGCCGAGCACTTCGTAGAGCATTTTCGCCGAGCGACCGGTGCGACGCTGCGCGCGCAGCGCATTGAGCAGGTCCCAGCGTGCCGCGCCGAGCAGGCGGATGACAATCTCGCGATCCGAGAACGACGTGTAGTTGTAGGGGATTTCCCGCAGCCGGGCGGTCATGATTACAGTGCAGATTGCAAAGTGCAGAACGATGAGCGAAGACCGGGGGCGCGCGAGGCACGCGGTGACCGGGACACTGCCGCAGGTGCCATATTAACGCAACGCCGCTGTCGCGGCGTTATGCCGCGAGCACGGCGATCACCCAGTAGCGGGCCAGCTTGCCCAATGCGATGAACAGTACGGACCACCAGGGATTGAGCCTCAGCCAGCCCGCTGCCACGCACAGCGGATCGCCGATGACCGGCACCCACGACAGCAGCAGAGCGGGGCTGCCCCAGCGCTGGATGGTGGACAGTCCCCTCAGCGGTTTCGTCGCGGGGATCAACCGTCCGATCAGATAGGACGACATTCCGCCCAGCGTATTGCCCAGCGTCGCCACGGCGAGCGCGGTCCACAGTGTATCCGGATGCATTTTCAGCACGCCGAACAGCACGGCTTCCGACCCTCCCGGCAGCAGGGTTGCGGCGAGAAAGCTGCTGATGAACAGCGCGACTAGCGAGACTGGGGCATCCACGGAGTTGCTGGCGCTGTTAATCCTGATTTGAACAAGGCGCCGGGGTTCTTTAAACTCCCGGCTTCCCCCGTCCGGCCCGCGGGTCAGAGAGAATTTTCATGAATACACTGATTTCTGAAGAATACCGCAAGATGCAGGAGGAACTGCACAAGAACCCGAATTACGGCGTCGCCTCCGTGCAATATGCGCCCATCGTTGTCCAGGTTCTCGAACAGGTGCGTCCTGCAGAACTGCTGGATTACGGCGCCGGCAAGGGACGACTCGGGGAGACGCTGAAGACGCTGATGCCGAATCCGCCGCGGATCCGCCATTACGATCCCGCCCGACCCGAGTGGGCGGCTGTGCCGCAACCGGCCCCTTTTGTCGCCTGCATCGACGTGCTGGAGCATATCGAGCCCGAGCTGCTCGACAACGTGCTCGATGACCTGCAGCGCGTCACCGCGGGCCACGGCGTGTTCACGGTGCATACCGGCCCGGCGGTCAAGGTACTGGCGGACGGCCGCAATGCGCATCTGATCCAGCAGCCGCCAGCGTGGTGGCTGCCCAAATTCATGAGCCGGTTTGAGCTGGCGTTTTTCCAGCGCATGCCCCAGGGTTTCTGGATCGTGATCGAAGCCAGACCCCGTGCACCGGAATTCGACAGCAAACCGCAGGGGATGCTGCGCAAAACGCTGAAAACCATGCTCGGTTCCTGAATTGCCGTATCTCAACCAAAGGAAGAAATGAAATGAGTTATGCGATAGATTTTCCCGGTCCCGTCACATTGCCGGTCGTCGAAAGCAACAAGGCGTTCCCGGTGGGCCGGATTTACTGCGTGGGCCGCAACTACGCCGAGCACGCGCGCGAAATGGGTCATGATCCGGACCGCGAGCCGCCATTCTTTTTCATGAAGCCCGCGGATGCGATCGTGCCCAACGGCGCGACCATTCCCTACCCGCAGGCGACCAAGGACCTGCACCATGAAATCGAAATGATCGTTGCCATCGGCAAGGGCGGCGCGGACATTCCTGTGGAGAAAGCGCTGGATCACGTATTCGGCTATGGCGTCGGCCTCGACATGACCCGCCGCGACCTGCAGGGCGAAGCGAAAAAAATGGGCCGTCCCTGGGAAATGGGCAAGGCTTTTGACAACTCGGCCCCTTGCACCGCGCTGAAAACCGTCGCGATGGTCGGCCATCCGGCCAAGGGCGCGATCTGGCTGAAGGTCAATGGCGAGGTCAAACAAAAAGGCGATCTCTCGGAACTGATCTGGAATATTCCGGAGACGATCTCGTATCTGTCGAAACTGATTACGCTGCGCCCCGGGGACATCATCATGTCGGGCACACCGGCCGGCGTCGGCCCGGTCAAGGCTGGCGACAAGCTGGAAGGCCACGTCGACGGTGTCGGCGATCTGACGGTGACTTACGCCAAGTAAAAGGGTCAGCAGTAAGCAGTGAGCAGTAAGTAGTAAGCGGTAAGCGGTGAGCGGTGAGCGGTAAACCGCGGGGTGGTTGCGGGCGTTTTGTGGGGGATCGGGCCGTCAGAGGATTCTCGGGTGAGGTCTCCCAAACCGCATCATCGTTTGCAGGCGTGGCAGGATTCCATGGCGCTGGTTCGCATGGTCTATGATCTGACTGGCCTGTTTCCCAAAGAAGAAACTTATGGACTGGCCTCGCAGTTAAGGCGAGCGGCGGTCTCGATACCGAGTAATCTGGCGGAAGGAGCCGGTAGGGACGGTCGTAAGGAGTTTGTGAGATTTCTGAGCATTGCTCGCGGCTCATTGAGCGAGATGGAAACGCAATTGTTGATTGCAGTCGATCTGGGATATCTCGCGCCGGATCATGGGGTGTTTCCACTGCTGGAGAAGGTGTCTCGGCTCATTTCAGGGTTGCATCGAAAATTGAGTGGTTAATCGTGGAGGTAAGCAGTGAGCTGAAGAAGTGAGCGGTAAGCAGTGAACTTTGCAATGGGCCCAGTTCCAATTTGCCGCTCACCGCTCACCGCTCACCGCTCACCGCTCACCGCTCACCGCTCACCGCTCACCGCTCACCGCTCACCGCTCACCGCTCACCGCTCACCGCTCACCGCT
>RPOR01000036.1 GCA_003820645.1 Betaproteobacteria bacterium | reverse complement strand
TTGCCGGGGACCTGTTTACCCTGTTTGTCTACTGGGAACTGACGGCGCTGTCGTCGGTGCTGCTGATCTGGGCCGGTGGCACGCCCCAGGCTTATCGCGCCGGGATGCGTTACGTGATTGTCCATCTGGGGTCCGGCATGCTGCTGCTCGCCGGCACCGTGCTGCACGTGGCGCAGGGGGGCACGCTGGAGTTCGGCAGATTTGTGCTCGATTCGACCGGCAGTTACCTGATCCTTGCGGCGTTCGGCGTGAAGTGCTCTTTCCCTTTGCTGCACAACTGGCTGCAGGATGCCTATCCGGAGGCCTCTGCCACCGGCATGGTCGTGCTCTCGGCATTCACCACCAAGCTGGGCATCTATGCGCTGGCGCGGGGTTTCCCCGGTACCGAGATGCTGATCTGGGTGGGCACGGCGATGACCTTGTTTCCGATTTTCTACGCGGTGATCGAGAACGACCTGCGTCGTGTGCTCGCCTACAGCGTCACCAACCAGCTCGGCTTCATGGTGGTCGGCATCGGTGTGGGTACCGAGATGGCGATCAACGGTGCGGTGGCCCATGCGTTCGCCGACATCCTGTTCAAGGCGCTGCTGCTGATGTCGATGGGGGCGGTCCTGCTGCGCACCGGAACGGCAAAGGGCAGCGAACTGGGGGGGCTCTACAAATCGATGCCGTGGACCACCGGATTCTGCCTGGTCGGCGCGGCGTCGATATCGGCTTTTCCGCTGTTCAGCGGCTTTGTCACCAAATCGATGATCATGGCTGCGGTCGCCGGCGAGGGGCACCTGTACGTGTGGTTGGCGCTGCTGTTCGCCTCGGCCGGCGTACTCGAACACGCCGGCATCAAGATCCCGTATTTCGCGTTTTTCGCGCATGACTCCGGCAAACGCTGCGATGAGGCTCCGCTGAACATGCTGGTGGCGATGGCCGCGGCCTCCGCACTGTGCATCGGCATCGGTGTGTTTCCCGGTGCGCTGTATGCGATCCTGCCCTACGTCGTTGATTATGTGCCGTACACCGCATCCCACGTGCTGATCCAGCTGCAGCTGCTGGTGTTTGCCGTGCTGGCGGTTTTTGTGCTGATGCGCAGCGGCCTGTATCCGCCGGAGATCAAGGCGATCAATCTCGATTTCGACTGGACCTACCGGCGTCTTGCGCCCGCCGTGCTGAAAATGCTCGAGGGCGCGTACGCTGCGCTGCGCGGGGCCGCCACGTGGCCGGCTGTGCTCAGCCGTGCAGTGCAAGGCGTTCTCGGTCTCCATAAACCCGGCGGGCTGTTGGCCCGCACCTGGACTACAGGCGGGACGGCGTTGTGGATGATGATATTGCTGCTGGCCTACCTCATTACCTATTTGACTTAGCGGGCGCAGTCAGTATTTTGTAAGTGTTGTCCTGTCCGGATTTGTGTGGTCGTGGCGTCAAGGAAACGCTTGATTTCGCCGCTTTCGGGCGCTAGCATGGTTTCCCGTAATATTGCGTTGCGTATGGCAAAAAACGAACACGTCGCTGCGCTCCCGCATGCAATGGATCCGCGCAAATAACAAAAGCAACCCGTTGTGCGGTTCTGTTTCGGTTCTGTCTGTTTACCGTTTTCTGGAGGAGTAAAAATGATTAAGAAACAGGATGTTAAGGTCTCCAAAGCGAGTCCTGCCCGACGTAAATTCCTGACCGGTGCGGCGGCTGCCACCACGGGTGCGGCAATTGCGGGCTTCCCGATGATTGCCAAAGCCCAGGCTGGCCCGATCACGATGCGCTGGCAGAGCACTTGGCCCGCGAAAGACATCTTCCACGAGTACGCGCTGGATTTCGCCAAGAAAGTCAATGACATGACTGGCGGCGATCTGAAGATTGACGTGCTGCCGGCCGGCGCCGTGGTGCCGCCATTCCAGTTGCTCGACGCCGTGTCGAAGGGCACGCTCGACGGCGGTCACGGCGTGCTGGTCTATCACTACGGCAAGCAGAATGCGCTGGCGCTCTGGGGTTCTGGTCCGGCCTACGGCATGGATGCCAACATGCTGCTGGCCTGGCACAAATACGGCGGCGGCAAGCAGTTGCTCGAGAAGCTGTATGGCTCGATCGGCGCCAACGTGGTGTCGTTCCCCTATGGCCCGATGCCGACTCAGCCGCTGGGCTGGTTCAAGAAGCCGATCACCAAATCGGCGGATATCAAGGGCCTCAAGTTCCGCACCGTGGGTATCTCGATTGACGTGTTCACGGCCCTGGGGGCTGCGGTGAACGCGCTGCCCGGCGGCGAAATCGTGCCAGCCATGGATCGTGGCCTGCTCGACGCAGCGGAATTCAACAATGCCAGTTCCGACCGTCTGCTCGGCTTCCCGGACGTGTCCAAGGTGTGCATGCTGCAGAGCTTCCACCAGAACGCCGAGCAGTTCGAGATCATGTTCAACAAGACCAAGTTCAACGCGCTGCCGGCCAAGATCAAGTCGATCATCGAGAACGCCGTCGAGGCCGCATCGGCCGACATGTCGTGGAAGGCGGTGGACCGCTATTCGCAGGACTACATCGAATTGCAGGAGAAGCAGGGCGTCAAGTTCTACAAGACGCCGGATGCCGTGCTGCAGCAGCAGTTGACCGGTTACGATGCCGCGGCGGCAAAGCGCAAGGACAACGCGCTGTTCCGCGAGATCGAGGAGTCACAGAAAAAATTTGCGGCGCGCGCAGTACGCTGGGATCTCGATACCAATGTCAACCGCCGGATGGCTTATAACCACTACTTCGGCAAGAAAGCGGCGGCGCCGGCCAAGAAGTCCTGACGCGAGCTGCAATCGAGCCAGACAAGACACCATCCGGTTGTTCCGGATGGTGTTTTTTTTCTGAAGGGGTGGTGGCGACAAATCCGGCTCTCCGGCCGGCTTCAATGCAAGCGGGTAGAACATGCAAAAATTATTGCTCTTTATTGACAAGCTGAGCACTTTTGTCGGTCATGCATTTTCCTGGTTGATCGTTGGATTGACGCTGATGATTTCCTGGGAAGTGTTCTCGCGGTATGCGCTTGATGCGCCGCACGCCTGGGCTTTCGACGCGATGATCATGCTCTACGGGACGCTGTTCATGATGGCAGGCGCTTACACACTGTCGAAGAACGGGCATGTGCGCGGCGACGTGCTGTACAGCTTTTTCCAGCCACGGACCCAGGCCACGGTAGACCTGCTGCTGTATGTCATTTTCTTTATTCCAGGTGTCATCGCACTGACTTACGCCGGATATTTTTACGCGGCAGAGTCCTGGGCGATCAACGAGCATTCGAACATCACTGCCGACGGGCCGCCGATCTATCCATTCAAGACGGTTATTCCGCTGGCTGGAGCTTTCCTGCTGCTGCAGGGCGCCGTCGAAATGTTCCGCTGCATCGTCTGCCTGCGCCAGGGAAAGTGGCCGTCGCGTGAGGCGGATGTCGAAGAGGTCGATGTCGACAAGCTCAAGGAAATGGTGCATGTGACGGATGCGGACATCAAATCGGCTGACCGGGCGGTTGTGCAGCAGGGATCGGCCCGATGAAAATGCGCAAAGAACTCTGGTTCGGTTTCACGATCATGGCGCTGCTCGTGATTCCGGTGATCGTGCTGACGCCATGGACCAATCTGACCAACGGCAGTCTGGGCCTGCTGATGCTGGCACTGGACGTGGTGGCAATCATGCTCGGTTTCCCGACCGCGTTCACGCTGATGGGCATGGGCGTGGCGTTTTCATGGTTCTTTTACCGCAGCGTCGATCCGGACCTTGCGGTGCGGCAGGTGCTCGACCTGATGGTGCAGCGTGCCTATGGCGTGATGTCGAACGACGTGCTGATTGCGGTGCCGCTGTTCGTATTCATGGGCTACCTGGTCGAGCGGGCTGCGCTGATCGAGCGGCTGTTCAAAAGCCTGCACCTGGCGATGTCGCGGGTGCCCGGCTCACTCGCAGTGGCCACCATTGTCACCTGTGCAATATTCGCAACGGCCACCGGCATTGTCGGCGCGGTGGTGACGCTGATGGGCTTGCTGGCGATGCCGGCGATGCTGCGCGCGGGATATAACACCAAGATCGCTGCGGGGGCGGTGACGGCCGGCGGCTGTCTTGGGATTCTGATTCCCCCCTCGGTGCTGCTGATCGTTTACGGTGCAACGGCCGGCGTTTCGGTGGTGCAGTTGTACGCCGGTGCATTTTTCCCGGGGCTGCTGCTCGCTGGCCTGTATGTCGGTTATGTGATCGTGCTGGCGCTGATCAAGCCCAAGCTGATGCCCCCGTTGCCGGAGAGCGAGCGACACGTCGAATTGCCTGCGTTTGCGCAGGCACTGTCCGGGCGTGGCCGCAATGCATTGCTGGGCCTGACCCGGGCACTGGGTGGCGCGCCCGGTGTGCCGATGCGCACGGCAGCAGGCCAGCTGGTGATGTCGTTGTTGCCGGCATTGGCGATTGCCGGCCTGCTGGCATTCACTTACAGCGCGGTGACTGCGCCGGTAGTTCAGGATAGTACGGCAGGCCTGATCGAGGCCGGGGGTTCGTTCGCCGCGGACGTCAAGGAGGAATCAGCGGGCTTGATCGGCGCAGCGGAGAGCACCGGTTTGCAGGAACCGGTGGCTGAGGGAGAAAAGCGCGTGCCGACGCAGGAGTCGGGTCCGGCTGCGGCCGTAATCACAGATGCCGCACCTGCGCCAGCTGCGGCGCCTGCGCCGGAGGCTGTCCGCCAGGCTGCGCCAATATGGTTCTGGGTCATGTTCGGCATCGGTGCCGCGCTGCTTGTGATCATCTACGCGCTGTGGAGCTGGCAGCGGCTGGAGATTTTCAAGATGCTGCTGGGCTCGTTCTTTCCGCTGGCTATCATGATCATCGCCGTGCTGGGATCGATTGTGTTCGGACTGGCTACGCCCACCGAGGCGGCAGCAGTGGGCGCGCTCGGCGGCTTCGTGCTGGCTGCGGCGTACCGGTTTATCGCGCATTACCGCGGTAATCCGGGTTTCGGGGCGGTAGGCATGACAGTGAAAGAGTTGGGCGTGATCGTCAAGGACTCCTCGTTCCTCACCGCGAAAACCACCGCCATGGTGTGCTGGCTGTTCGTCGGTTCGGCGATATTCTCGGCTGCGTTTGCGCTGCTCGGCGGCCAGGAGATCATCGAGCACTGGGTATTGTCGCTCGGTTTGACGCCGGTCCAGTTCCTGATCCTTGCCCAGTGCATCATTTTCATCCTCGGCTGGCCGCTGGAGTGGACCGAGATCATCGTGATCTTCATGCCGATCTTCATCCCGCTGTTGCCCAAGTTTGGCGTCGACCCGCTGTTTTTCGGCTTGCTGGTGGCGTTGAATCTGCAGACGGCGTTCCTGTCCCCGCCGGTGGCGATGGCGGCGTTCTACCTCAAGGGCGTTGCGCCACCGCACGTGACACTGAACCAGATCTTTGCCGGCATGCTGCCGTTCATGGGCATACAGGTTGTCGCGCTGATACTGCTCTACCAGTTCCCTGCCATCGGGCTGTGGCTGCCGCAGGTGTTGTACAAGTAAACCGCGGCGATGCGGGGTGCCTGAACTGACTGCATTGCCCGCGGGCGAGTTGAGCGCCCTCGGCGCGGGTGCGCTTGCCCTGGGTATCCGCAATGGCACGTTCAGCGCCGCGGCTGTCGTGCGCAGCTGTCTTGATCGTATTTCCAGGGTCGAGGATGCGGTGCAGGCCTGGGCTTTCCTCGATCCGGAACTCGCGCTGGCGCAGGCGCACGCCGCCGACCAGCGCCGGGCAGCCGGTACGCGGCTCGGCGCGTTGCATGGCGTTCCGGTCGGCATCAAGGACATCATCGACACCGCAGACATGCCTACTGAAAACGGCACGGTGCTGCACGCCGGCCGGCGGCCGACGGCGGATGCCGCAGTCGTCGCGCGTCTGCGTGCGGCCGGCGCCGTGATCATGGGCAAGACGGTCACCACTGAACTGGCCACCTATGCCCCGGGCAAGACACGCAATCCGCATAACCCCGAACACACGCCCGGCGGATCGTCGAGCGGTTCTGCCGCGGCGGTCGCGGCCGGCATGGTGCCTTTGGCGGTGGGTACGCAGACCAACGGCTCGGTGCTGCGACCGGCATCGTTTTGCGGCGTCTACGGCTACAAGCCGACATTCGGGTTGATCCCGCGCGCCGGCGTGCTCTGTCAGTCACCGGCGTTCGATCAGGTCGGCGTGCTCGCGCGCTCGATCGATGATGCGGCATTGCTGGCGGGGCAGCTTTGTGACGGAGGTGGCGCGGTGATGCGGGATGCCGCCAGCGCCGATGGCACACCGCCGAAAATAGCTTTCGTAAAAACGCCGCTTTGGGATCGTGTCGAGGCCGATACGCTCGCGGCGATCAGTGGGCTCATCGACCACCTAGGGGGTGCTGTCGCAGAGGTGGCGATGCCATCTGCCGCGGCGGGCGTATGGGAGTGGCATCGCACGGCGATGGAGGCCGAGATTGCGGCGAATTTTGACGCCGAATGGACGCAGGGGCGCGACCGGCTGTCGGCATCTCTGCGCGGGCAGATCGAGCGTGGGCGCGCGGTGCTGGCCTTCGATTACCAGCGCGCGCTGGCGCAGATCGCCGTGGTCAACGCTGCGTTCGATGCGCTCTACGCGCAATACGATGCCATCCTCACGCCGGCCGTGGCCGGTACCGCACCGCGCGGTCTGGGCTCGACCGGGGATCCGGCTTTCTGTACGCTGTGGACCTTTTGCGGCATGCCGGCGCTGACCCTGCCGCTGCTCAGCGGCGCCAATGGCTTGCCGCTGGGCGTGCAACTGGTCGGACCGCGGCTCGGTGATGCGCGCGTGCTGCGCGTTGCGCGCTGGCTGGCCGATGCTGCGCATGATGCATGACTTTTTCAACTACTGAATACACGCTAATGACCAATCGCAAACCCCGGGTGCTGGTGACCCGCGAAGTCTTCGACGAAACGCTGGACTACCTGCGCCAGCACTGTGAGGTGCTGGCCAATCAGGATGATGTGCCGTATGCGCCGGACGCGTTGGCCGCGAAGCTGGCCGATTGCGAAGGTCTGATGTGCTGCCTGACAGACCGCGTCGATGCAGCGCTGCTGGCGGCAGTGCCGCAGCTCAAGGTCGTGGCCAACATTGCCGTCGGCTACAACAACATCGATGTGCCGGCCTGCACCGCGCGCGGCGTGATGGCGACCAACACGCCGGGCGTGCTCGATGACAGCACCGCGGACCTGGCGTGGACGCTGATGCTCGGCACGGCGCGTCGCCTGCCCGAAGTCGAGCGGCGCATCCGCGCCGGTGAATGGACCGGCTGGCGGTTGAAGCAATGGCTCGGTGTGGACGTGCACCACGCGACGCTGGGCATCGTCGGCATGGGGCGTATCGGCCAGGCCATTGCGCGGCGCGCCGCCGGCTTCGACATGAAGGTGATTTATCACAACCGCAACCGCATTGCGCCGGAACTGGAGCGCAAGGCCAACGCGACCTATGTGTCGTTCGATGACTTGCTGGCGCAGGCGGACTTCATCGTGCTGCAGGTGCCGTACTCACCGCAGACCCATCATCTGATCGGCGCGCCGCAGCTGGCGAAAATGAAGCCGACGGCGATCCTGATCAACTCCACGCGCGGCGGCGTCGTTGACGATGCGGCGCTGATCGGGGCACTGAAGAACGGTATGATCCGCGGTGCCGGACTGGACGTGTTCGAGAACGAGCCGAAGCTCAATCCGGGTTTTCTCGAACTCGACAACGTTGTGCTGGCGCCGCATATCGGCAGTTCCACCGAGGCCACGCGCAAGGCGATGGCGATGCTGGCTGCGCAGAATCTGGTGGCTGCGTTGCGTGGTGAGGCGCCCCCCAATCTGCTTAATCCCGAGGCGCGGAGTCGTCGCTGACGGGTGCCCGGTCTTCGTATAAGTCATTTATTATATTGATATTTATTGACTCCGCGGGGCGCGCCGCGCCGCGGTGTCTTCTGCGCGGTCTCCCGGCATGAATTACGCAACGCAACTGCTCGACCTGATGGTGCAGGTGATGCTGCCGCTGGGCCTGCTGGTGACAGCAGGCGCCTTGTGGCCGCGTTTCTTCCGCGATACCGATGTCGAGCAGATGAAAACCGCGCTGAACCGCCTGGTGATGTACCTGCTGTTCCCGTGCATCCTGTTTGCGGTGTCGTCGACCACACCGATCACTCTCGACCTGCTGTCGGTACCGCTGTTGGTCGGCACCGGTTCGCTGACGGTGGGCGGCATCCTCTACCTGATGCTCTACCGCATGCGGCTGTGGCCGCACCTGAACGACGGCACGCGGGCGTCGCTGGTGCTGGCCGGCATGTTCGGCAACACATTCAATATCGGCGTGCCGGTGCTGGTGTTCTTTTTCGGCGCCGCGGCCACCAGTTATGCGGCATTCAACGACATGCTGATGACCATGCCGCTGGTGTGGAGCCTCGGCGTATGGATCTCGACACGGCTGGGCGGACGCGATCAGACAGCGGCGCAGCCGTCGGTATTCAGGGTGATGATGTCGATGCCCCCGATCTGGGCGTTCCTGCTCGGCACGGCGAGCCAGCAGTTCGGACTGACTTACGAGCCGCTGGTGAACGCTGCGCGATTCATCGGGCAGGCCAACATCCCGGTGATCCTGTTCGTGCTCGGCATGACCATCCCCTGGCGCAACCTCAAGCCCCGCCCGGAAATCCTGGCCGCGGCGGGGATCAAGCTGCTGGCGACGCCGTTGATCGTCTGGTTGGTGGCCCCGCAACTATTCGATCACGTGGGTGAGGCACAGCATGCTGCGGTTGCACTGGCGGCGACGCCGTCGATGATGACGGCGATGCTGCTCGCCAACCGGTTTCGGCTCGATGATAGCGCGGCTGCGCTGCTGATCGGCTGGAGCACTATACTGTTCTGGATCACATTGCCGCTGATCATGGCCTTCGGCTGGATCGGCGCGCGCTAGCGAAAGGAATGCCAATGAAAGTCGGATTCATCGGGCTCGGCGTCATGGGGCGCCATATGGCGGGACATCTGCTGCGCGCCGGTCACGCGCTCGGCGTCTATGCGCGGCGCGCCGACAGCGCGGCGCCGCTGGTTGCCGCCGGTGCCACGCGCCATGCCACGCCGGCGGCGCTGGCTGCGGCCTGCGATGTCGTGTTCACGATCGTCACCGCATCGGGTGACTTCGAGCAGGTGGCACTGGGCACGGACGGGCTGATCCACGGCGCGCGGCCCGGCAGCGTCGTGGTTGACATGGAAACGATCTCACCGGCGGTGGCCCGGGCCGCGGCAAAGGCACTGGCGGCGAAGGGGATCGATATGCTCGACGCGCCGGTGTCGGGCGGCCCGATGGGCGCCGAGCAGGCGACACTGTCGATCATGGTCGGCGGCAGGCCGGAGGTGTTCGAACGCGTGAAGCCGCTGTTGGCCTGCATGGGCAAGACCATTACCCGCGTTGGTGACAGCGGCGCGGGGCAGGTGACCAAGGCCTGCAATCAGCTTGCGCTGCTGGTGACGGCGCAGGGCGTCGCCGAAGCGCTGCACCTCGCGCAACGCCTGGGTGTCGATCCGGCGAAGGTCCGCGAAGTGATGCTGGGCGGCGTGCCGGCGGGGCGGGTGCTCGAGATTTTCGGCAAGCGCATGGTGGAGCGCGAGTTCGACAACGGCATCGATACCCGGCTCTATCACAAGGACCTCGGCATCGTGCTCGACCTTGCGCACCAGGCGCAGGTTCCGGTGCCCGGGGCGGCGCTGGTCATGCAGCAGATCAATGCGCTGATGAGCCAGGGCAAGGGCTACCAGGATCTCGGTGCGCTGATCACGGTGCTCGAGGGCATGTCGGGACCGGGTGCACATCCCTGAAACTGCTACAAGGACTAATGCGATGAGCTTCACGCAGATTGAGCCGCCCGCGGCGCGCCTGACGCGTTCGGAACTGGCGGTGCCCGGGATCAACCCGGCGTTGTTCGAAAAAGCCGCGAAGTCTGCGGCCGACGTCGTGTTCCTCGATCTCGAGGATGCGGTGGCGCCGGACGACAAGCCGCAGGCGCGCCGGCATGTCGTCGCCGCGCTGAACGAGGTGGACTGGGGCCGCAAGATCATGGCGGTGCGCATCAACGGCCTGGATACGCATTACATGTATCGCGACGTAGTGGACCTGGTCGAGCAGTGCCCGCGGCTGGACATGCTGGTGATCCCGAAAGTCGGCGTGCCGGCCGATGTGTATGCGCTGGACATGCTGGTCACCCAGATCGAGCAGGCGCAGAACCGTAGCAAGCGCATCGGTTTCGAAGTGCTGATCGAAACCGCGCTGGGCCTGGCCAATGTCGAGGCGATCGCGCAATCCAGCCGCCGCCTCGAGGCACTGTGTTTCGGTTCCGGCGATTTTGCCGCGTCCACCCGCGCCCGCACCACCATCATCGGCGGGCTGCATCCGGAGTACGGCGTGCTGTCGGACCGTGATGTGCAGGGTCGTCGCGAATTCCACCAGGCCGATCCCTGGCATGCCGCGCAGGTGCGGATCCTGGTGGCGTGCCGTGCTTACGGCCTGCGGCCGATCGACGGACCCTACGGCGACTTCAAGGATGCCGACGGCTATCTGTCCGCGGCGCGACGCGTTGCGGCGCTCGGTTTCGAAGGCAAATGGGCCATCCATCCGACCCAGATCGAGGCAGCCAATACCGTGTTCAGTCCGTCGGCGGACGAAATCGCGCGCGCGCGCCGCATTGTGGAAGCCATGGCGCAGGCCGCCCGTGACGGCAAGGGCGCCGTGCAGGTTGACGGCCGACTGGTGGACATCGCCAACATCCGCATGGCGCAGAACCTGCTGCAGAAGGCGGACGCGATAGCAGGGCACTAGGAACGCACTTCGCGCCGGCACGAAAATTGGCTAGACTGGCTCTCTGCCGGCAGTCGACGGCATCGCCACAGGAGGGATCATGGAAACAGTCAGCCAATTGCTGCAGGCGAAAGGCAGCCTGGTATTGTCGGTGTCGCCCGATACCAGCGTATTCGAGGCGCTGAAACTGATGGCGGAGAAAAACGTCGGCGCGCTGCTGGTGATGAGCGATGGCCGGCTGCGCGGCATCATGTCCGAGCGCGACTATGCGCGCAAGGTGATTCTGCTCGGCAAATCGTCGCACGAACTCGCGGCGAGCGACATCATGTCGGACGACGTGGTGTCGGTGACGCCGGCACAGACTGTCGACGACTGCATGGCGCTGATGAGCAGTCATCGTGTCCGTCATCTGCCGGTGATCGATAACGGCCGCGTGGTCGGCGTGCTGTCGATCGGCGATCTGGTAAAAGCTCTGATCGAAATGCAGCAGCAGACCATCCAGCAGCTCGAGAGCTATATCCACAGTTAAGCTCGCGGCGCCGTCACCGGCGGCCGCCGTTTGCACCACTTTTCAGAAATTTCCCCATGAAATTCGGCGTCATTATCATCGGTGATGAATTACTGTCCGGCAAACGCCAGGACAAGCATCTGGGCAAAGCCATTGCGACGCTGGCTGAACGCGGTCTCGAACTGTCGTGGTCGCAGTACCTGGGAGACGATCCGGAGCTGATTGCCGCGACGCTGCGCCGGACTTTTGCCGGTGACGACGTGGTGTTCAGTTTCGGCGGCATCGGCGCAACGCCCGACGATCACACGCGGCAGAGTGCCGCGCGTGCGGCCGGTGTGCCGCTCGTTTTGCATCCGCAGGCCGAGGCGGAGATCCGCGGCCGCTTTCGTGACGACCCGAAGGGCGTGACGCCGCAGCGGCTGATGATGGGCGAGTTTCCCGACGGTGCGGCGATCATTCCCAATCCCTACAACCGGATTCCCGGGTTCACTTTTCGCAACCATCATTTTCTGCCCGGATTTCCGGAGATGGCGTGGCCGATGCTGGAGTGGGTGCTCGGCAACCACTATGCGCACGCCAGCGCCGAGCGCGCGGTGGAAGCAGCGATCATTGTCCGTGAAGCGGGCGAGAGCCAGTTGATCGAACTGATGAACGATTGTCTGCGCAGCTACCCCGCGCTCAAGGTGTTCAGCCTGCCACGGGTGACGCCCGAGCGGCACATCGAACTGGGCGTGCGCGGCAATGCCGCGCAGGTCGCGGAGGCGATTGCACTGCTGCAGGCGGGGGTCAGCAGCCTGGGTTTTCCGTGGGCGCACGCGCAGTCCTGACGCGGCGTGGAGGTCGTACAGCAAAAAGCCCCCGGCAATCTCCGGGGGCTTTTTGTTTGCTGCGTACTGCAGGTGATCGGCAGACTTACTTCTTGCCGGCCTTTTTCACTGTGGCCGTCGCTTGCGTCGCGACAGCTTCCAGGTTCGACTGCGTCGCCTGCGTGAACTGCTTCGCGACTTTCGACAGGTTGTCGTAGGCCGAGTTGACGGCCGCGATGCCGGACTTCACCGCGGCGATACCGACTTCGGAGCCCGCCGGAGCGGTCTTCACCAGCTTGTCGAGGCCGGCGACGACTTCCTTGTTGAACTGGGCAACCTGGGCTTCAATCAGCTTGCTGAAACCGGCCTGGGTTTCCGTCGCCACGTCGTAGATGCTCTTGGCGTAGGCGGTGGCTTTTTCCATCGACGGTTGCGCCAGGTTGTCTTTCAGCGCGGCCAGTTGGGTCAGGTCCTTGACGGCAGCCAGTGCTTTGGCGCTTTCGAGACCATCAGCGAAGGCGGATTTCGCCGCTTTCATCTGCAGATCGATCATGCGCTCGGCACCTTCGATCGCCACGCCGGCAAAACGCATTGCCGATTCAAGGTTGGCTTTGTTCATTGCAATAAGTTGCTCTGGAGTTTGATACATGGTAAATCTCCTTTATAAACAGTTGCTTGGTAAAACTTCTCGATTCATCCGAATTTCTTGGGTGCAGTTATATTGCACCGCACAATTCATATTATAGGGGCGGGAAAGCCGATGTCAAGGGGTTGGCGCAATTATTTATTGCATTGCACCATAAAAGTCGGTGAACACTGACTTTGACGTTGGGCAGGCTGCCCGTTAGCATTAAAAAACGTGCTGAATCAGGCGATTGTGCAGCGCTCGGGCACCGCTGCCTTGGCGTTATAACTCATTATTTCTAAAGGTATTTTATGGCAACGCTGTTTGGCAAGATCGTTACCCGTGAAATCCCGGCCGATATCGTCTATGAGGATGAACATTGCCTCGCCTTCCGCGATATCAACCCGCAGGCGCCCACGCATGTGCTGCTGATTCCCAAGCAGGAGATTCCGCAGCTGGCCGATGCGGCGCCGGCAGATCAGCTGCTGCTGGGGCATTTGCTGTTGGCCGCGGGCAAAGTGGCCCGGCAACTCGGCGTGGCCGACGCGTTCCGGCTGGTCGTCAACAATGGTGCCGCTGCCGGGCAAACCGTATTCCATCTGCATCTGCATTTGCTTGCCGGCAGGCCGTTGCACTGGCCACCGGGTTGACGTGCCGGGTTTCGCAATCCGCCACGGATAACCTACCCGGCGCAAATCCATATACCGCCCGACAGTCGGACTGCAATCCGGGATTTTTACCGCGCACTGGCCAGGGGCGCGTGGGCTGTCAACCTGAACACGGTTCGCGTGCGGCGGAAACGCGCACGTGCGCTTCAGGTTTCCAGCGGCAGTCGCACGGGTTGCCCGGTGACCGCCGAACGTTCGATGGCGAGCGTCGTCTGCAGGTTGATCAGCGCCTGCTGCGGCGTGGTGTGCACGGTCGGCTGGCCGGTCACCAGATGATCCAGCCAGGCCCGGGTTTCATTTCCCAGCGGACCCCAGAAATCGCCGACGGCCCAGTCGCCCGCGGTATTGCTGCCGAGAAATGCCATGTTGACCTGGTGGTCCGGCACATAGGCGTGCGGGATGCCCCGGTCCGAATACAGCACATGGTCCATGTGATCGTCGTCAATGATCATCGTGCCCTCGGTGCCCAGCAGTTCAACGCGGTCTGACTGGCCCATGGTCGGATATTTTGCGGGCAGCGCATAGCTCACGCCGAAATTGACCACTGCGCCGTCGGCGAACGTGACGATGGCCCAGGTCACGTCATGCGCGCCGTAACCGGCTTCACGGAAGATGCCGTGCTGGCCGCGGGCGACGATTTCCACCGGCGGATTGCCTTCGAGGAACCAGCACATCAGGTCCACGTAGTAGGTCAGCACGTCCAGCACCGGCGTGGCATGCGGGTCGCGCTGCAGGATCGCGAAGGCCTGGGCACGCGAGTTGTAGACACGGGCCAGTCCGCCGGTGACGCGGCCGAGCCGGCCCTGGATCATCTGTTCCTTGGCGCGCAGATAACATTCCTTGTAGCGGCGGCTGTAGCCGACGCGCAGGTCGCCGCCGGTCGTCTTCAGCGTGGCGAGGATGTCCGCGGCGTCGCCCAGCGCCAGCGCAATGGGTTTTTCCACCAGCACCGGCTTGCCGAGTTCCAGCGCGCGTTTGACCGGTGCCGCGTGTTCACCCTCGGGCGTGGACACGAACACCGCATTGACTTCGGGACGCTCGATGATCTCGAAGTTGTTGCCGGAGTGCAGGTCGGCATTGGTGGTTTCGGCCAGTGCTTTCGCCCGCGCCGGATCGCGGTCGGCGATGGCAACGAATCCGACCGAGGGATGTTTTGCGGCCAGGCGCGCGCGCAGCGTGCCGATGCGGCCGGCGCCGATGACGGCGACGCCGAGGGGGCGAGATTGAGCCACGGGGTTCCTCTTTGCCTTTGTTCTTTGTAATAGTTCAATAACCCCGGCGTTCCGGCCAAGTGCGCCCCGGAGGAAGTCCCGTTGAGGGGCAGCGCGAGCCGGAACCCAGCAACGCCAATCATCCAAACTGCTGGATTCCGGCTTTCGCCGGAATGACGAAGCCGAGGGGTCAGGAATTTTAAGGCAAACCGGCTCAGTAAACCCGGTTTGCGACCGCGCCGCCGTTCAGCACCTGCTGGACGTTTTCCCAGGAAGCCTTGAACAGGAACGCCGCCGACTGCCGGGTGACGCCGGCGACATGCGGCGTCAGCAGCAGCCGTGAAGCGGCTTCGCCGCGGAGCTGCAGCAGCGGATTGTCCGGCGTCGCGGGCTCGATGCTGTAGACGTCGACTGCGGCGCCGGCGATGCGGCGGTCGTGCAGAGCCTGCCCCAGCGCGGCTTCGTCGACCACGCCGCCGCGTGCGCCGTTGATCAGCACGGCCTCCGCCTTCATCAGCGCCAGTTGTTTTGCGCCGATCAGGTTCCGCGTGACCGGCAGCAGCGGCACGTGCAGCGTGACGACGTCTGCGGTTTTCAGCAGGTCGTCGAGCGCCAGCGGCTGCGCATTGATGGCGTTGGCCGCCGATTGATCGCGCAATGCCGGATCGAAGTAGACGATTTTGCAGCCGATGCGATGGAATGCCTGCGCGACCGCGAGGCCGATGACGCCCATGCCGACGACGCCGACGGTCGCACTGTCGATGCCGGCAAGGTTATCGGCCATCATCCGGTTGCGGAACGCGACATAGTTGCCGCGCTTGATCTCGGTATCGGCCCAGGCAAAGCGGCGCAGCAGCACCGAGGCGCAGGCTGTCGTGTACTCGGCGAGTGCACTGTTGCTGCCGCCGGGCACGTTGGCCACCGCGATGCCCAGCTTTTTCAGCGCGGCTTCGTCGAGGCGGTCGACGCCGGCGCCGGTGATCTGCACCACCATCAATGACGTGCCTTCGAACAGCGCGGCGGGCAGTTTCGGGCCCACCGCGGGCATCACCACCGCGCGCGCCTGCTTCATCAGCGCCGGCAGGTCGCCGTCGTCGGGCTTGCGATAGGCGATGTTGATGTTCTGCGGCGGGGTCACGCCGACGCGGGTGAAATCGGCTTCGGGGCGCAGGCAGACGACGTCTATGCTCATCGGATTCTCTTCGTGTGGGATATGACAATTCGCGGGCCTCGGGCCGGCAGGGTCAGGCTTTGTGTTCCTGCGTGCGTTTGGCGATATCGGCCACCGGAAAGAAACACAGCAGCACCAGCGGTTCGGCTCCGGTATTGCGCGTCGCGTGTTTCTCTCCGGACGGAATCAGGATGGTGTCGCCGGCCTGCAGCGGATAACTGCCGCTGTCGGCCTCGGTGCAGCCTTCGCCGGACATCACGAATATGCATTCCTCGAAGCCCTGGTGGCAATGCCGGCCGCGCGGACTGTCGCCCGGTTTGACCGGCGGAATTTCTACCAGTCGCAGCGTCACCGATTCCGAGCCCTTTTCGCCGGAAACGATTTCCAGCGATTTGCGCCCGGGCAGGCCCATGCTTTTCGCTTCGGCCTGCGTCAGTACCTTGGCCATGGTTCAGCCTGCAATCTTGAGATGTTTGATTTCTGCGGTGCCGCCCTGTGCCTCGTCAAGCAGCGCGAAGATCTCGCCGCATTCCTTGGCGATGGCATCGGCGATGTCGTTGAGCATTTTCAGGCCTTTGGCTGCAGTGGCGTGTTCGGGCGCGCCGTACCAGCCGGTCGCGGCGATGGTCTTGATGTCGCGCAGCACCGGCTGATAGCTGCGCGTGCGGCGCAGGCGGTCCCATTTGCGGCCATGGGAGTGGTCCGACGAGTACTCGATGCGGTCGAGGTGCACCAGTTCCGGCTGGTAGGCGAGCACCGCCAGCGCTTCGATCTCGCCGCCGTGGGTCAGGCCGCCGCAGTCATGGCCGTAGAGTTCGGCGGCGACATAGCAGGCCTGCACGACGATCACGCTCATGCCGACTTCGCGGTGCAGTTTTTCCGAGGCGATCGCCAGCGATGGGATGTTGCCTTCGTGCCAGTTCAGGATCAGCAGGCGTTTTGCGCCGTGCTGCGCGGTCGAGGCACAGGTCTCGGTGACGACGCGCTGGTAGGTGTCGGGCGTCAGCGTAATCGTACCTTCGAACGGCATATGCATCGGGGTTACGCCCAGCGGTCCGCCCGGCAGTACCAGGCCGTCCATGCGCTCGGCGACGGCATGGCCGATGACATTGGCGGCATAGATGTCGGTGCCGGTGGGCAGGTGCGGCCCGTGCTGCTCGACGCTGCCTGCCGGCAGGATCACCAGCGGGTTCTTCTTGAATTGCGCGGCGATCTCGGGCTGGGTGAGGTCGATGAAGTAACGGGTGGAAAGTTTTGAGGACGAGTTCGACATGGCGGCTTCCCGATCAGGCGGCGCGCTTGGCGTCGTTCTTGGCGCGGGCGTCGTTCATCACTTCCTCGATGGTCACGCACTGGCCCTTGCGGTCGATCGACTTCAGCGCGGCATTGGTCATCGCCACCGCGACGTTGCCGTTATGCGCGGTCAGCTCGTTCGGCTTGCCCGACACGCAGCTGTCGGCAAAGGCCTCGAGCTCGGCACGGAACATGTCGCTTTCCGGCAGCTTGATGTCTTCGCGTTTCGCCCAGCCGTCCTTGCCGCGCTGGATGTAGAGCACGGAGTTTTGGTGCAGTAAATGGGGCGTGTCCCAGGTGCCGAAGTCGATTTCGTAGTGCATCAGGCCCTTGGAGCCGAACACCCGCACCGAGAAAATGCCGGGGGAGGTCCAGCACGAACCGACGTAGCCGATCTTGCCGTCCTTGAAGCGCACCAGCGACATCGACTGATCGTCCACTTCGGCGCCGACGGGCGACAGCTTGGACGCCATCGAGGACACTTCCTGCACTTCGCCGCCGAGCATGTGCAGCACGTCGAACTGGTGGATCGCCAGCTGCGACAGCGGGCCGCCGGGGGCGCGGTCCTTGTACCAGCGCCAGGTCTGCGGTGTCAGTTCCAGCGCGCGCTCGTTGGAGAAATTGGCTTCCATGAACGCAACGCGGCCCAGTTCACCGGCGTCGATTTTTTCCTTGATGATGCGGATGCCGGCCATCAGCCGCGCGCTGTGACCGACGGTGACGGTGATGCCGTACTGTTTCTGCAGCGCTTCGATTTTCAGGCCATCTTCCAGTGTCTGTGAAATCGGCTTCTCGGTGTAGACATGCTTGCCGCCCTTGGCGACGATTTCCGCCATCGGCAAATGCTGCTCGTTGGGCACCGTGAGCACGACGCCCTTGATTTCCGGGTTCGACAGCATGGTCTGCATGTCGGGCACCGCGGGCACGCCCATTTCCCTGGCGAAGGCATCGCGCTTCTCCTGCGAGCGGCTGTAGCCGGCGACGATCTGGACCTTGCTCGACTGTTTGGACGCGCGGGTCAGGACTTTGGCCCAGCGGCCGAGACCGACGATGCCGACTTTGACGGGGGTGCTCATGGGTGCGTGCTCCTCACTGAATTTAGGAATGGCAAAAACGCCGACGCGCCGGTCCGGCTGGTGAAAGGCCTTGCCGGCAGCATCAAGGCGTAATATCGTATTACGGTATTACGGTTCGGGTCAACCGGCAGCAGGCGGAACATCATGAATAATCCGAAAATCGAAGGAATTCAGAAACTTGCAGCGCCGCTCCGGCTGCAGGTGCTCGATGGTCTGCGCCGCGCGATTATCGACGGCCGACTGGCGCCCGGGGCACGGCTGACCGAGCGCGAACTGACCGAGATGATGGGCGTCTCGCGCACGGTGATCCGCGAGGCGCTGCGTCAGCTCGAAACCGAAGGCCTGATCGCCAATGTGCCGAACAAGGGACCGGTGGTGCGCGCCCTGTCACTGGCCGAAGCGAAGGATCTCTACACCATCCGCGCCGTGCTCGAGGGGCTGGCGGCACGGCTGTTCGTGCAGAACGCGGGCGCTGTCGAGCTGAAGCGGCTGGCGCAGGCGCTCGACGTCGTCGTCGGTGCCTATGAGCGTGGCGACGCACAGGAAGTGCTGGAGACCAAGAACCGTTTCTACGAAGTGCTGTTCGAGGGCGCCGGCAGCGAGACGCTGTCGTCCATGCTCGGCACGCTGCACGCGCGCATCTGGCGCTGGCGCGCGCTGGGGCTGTCGCATCCGCGGCGCTCCGACAGCCGTTCGCGCGAGAGCATCAAGGGGCTGCGCGCGATGCTCGCGGCGATCCGCAAGCGCGACGCCGAGGCCGCCGAGCGGCTGACGCGCGAAGAGGCGCACGGTGCCGCCACCGAGGTGATGCGGCTGATCGAACTCGGCGGCCACGGCACGAATTGACTCCGCTGAGCGCGTCGCGATGATCGATCTGTCAGTCCCGGAGTCAGGCTATTGCGCGGTCGTGCTGGTCGCCAGTTACGCACTGCGCGGCAGCACCGGCTTCGGCGGCTTTGCCGCGATGCCGCTGCTCGCGCTGGTGATTCCGATGAAGGTACTGGTGCCGGTGTGGACGCTGCTGACGATTTCGTCTTCGGCGACGCTGTTCGGCAAGGATCGCCGGCATGTATCGATGGCGATGATCCTGCGCATTCTCCCCTCATGCACGCTGGGCATACTACTGGGCCTCTGGCTGTTCAAGACGCTCGATGCTGCCTGGCTGACGCGTGGCCTTGGCGCGCTGGTCTCGGGGTATGGGTTCTATGCGCTATGGCAGACCCGCGGCGGTGGGCCTGCCAAACCCCCGCCGCGTGCGATTGCGCCAGTGGCAAGTTTCCTCGCCGGCGCCGTGGGCACGATCTTCGGCACGATGGCCAGCCTGTTTTTTGCGGTCTATATGGACGCCATCCGCGTGACCAAGGATCAGTTTCGCGGCACGCTGGCTGCGCTGATGATGACGCTGGCGGTGATTCGCGGCCTCGGCTATTTTGCCGTGGGCGAGTTTGGCCGCGAGTCGCTGCTGCTGTTTGCGGCCGCGCTGCCCTTCATGCTGCTCGGCATCTACCTCGGCGACCGTGTGCATTCCGGCATGAGCGAGATGACCTTTCGCCGCGTGGTATGCGCCATCCTGATCCTCAGCGGCGTGCCGCTGATGATCAAATAGCCTTCGCCGGAGCCCGGCTGACGATTGCCGTGTCAGAGGTATTGCGTGGTCACCCGCTCAGTGGGACGCCTGGTGTGCCGGTACGCCACCGCCCCTGGGCGCCCTGTGCGCCTGTGCCGATTGCGTGATCTTCTCGGTGTAGGCAATGGCGAGTGCCGAGATCACGAAGGTCAGGTGGATCATCGTCTGCCAGAGCAGGGTCTTCTCGTCGTACTGCGCTGCATTGATAAATGACTTCAGCAGGTGGATCGACGAGATGCCGATGATGGCGGTGGCGAGCTTGACCTTCAGCACGCCGGCGTTGACGTGCGACAGCCACTCCGGCTGATCGGGGTGTTTTTCCAGTTCCAGACGTGACACGAAGGTTTCCCAGCCGCCGACGATCACCATCACCAGCAGGTTGGAGATCATCACCACGTCGATCAGGCCGAGCACGATCAGCATGATCTCGGTTTCGGTGACGCTCTTCACTGTGAGCATGCCGATCAGGTGGATCAGTTCCGTCCAGAACTGCCAGACGTAGACGCCTTGGGCGACGATTAGGCCGATATAGAGCGGGGCCTGCAGCCAGCGGCTCATGAATATCCAGCGCGGCAACGGTCCGAGGGCGCTGGTGGCGGGTTTGGGGTTCTGCATGGCGGGCGTCCCGAAAAAAGTCGCTATTCTCTACGCTTCATGTGGCAATGCAAGCATTGCGCGAGAATATTAAAATAATTTTTAAAAACAAATAGTTATAAAATATCCGGCGGGCTGATGCCTACTGCCGGGTCAGGATCACGATCTTGCCCACGACCTTGCGGTCGCGCACCGCCCGCAACGCGTCCTGATAGCGGGCGAGCGGATAGGCGGCCATCACGTGCGGCCTGATCTTGCCGGCGACATACCAGTCGTAGAGTTCGCGCTGCACGCGCTGCACTTTTTCCGGCTGGCGGTCGCGGTAGGCGCTGTACTGCAAGCCGATCAACGAAATATTTTTCACCAGCAGGTGCCCCGCCTTGATTTCGGGGATACGCCCTTCGGCGAAACCGACGATGATCAGGCGTCCCGACCAGGCGATGACCCGCAGGCTGGCATCAAAGACGTCGCCGCCGACCGGGTCGACGATGATGTCAATGCCGCGCCTGCCCACCGCGGCCAGCACCTGGTCGCGGAAGGCATCGCGCAGGTTCGGCACATCGGTGCGCACGACATGGTCGGCGCCGTGGTGTTTTGCCAGCGCGGATTTTTCGGCGCTGCTGACGCTGGCCACTACCGTCGCTCCCAGTGCCTTGGCGACCTGGATGGTCGCGATGCCGACGCCGCCGGCAGCGCCGTTGATCAGCACGGTTTCGCCCGGCTGGTATTGGCCGCGCTCGACCAGTGCAAAATGGGCCGTGGGGTAGGCGATGCCCATGGCCGCAGCGTCGGCGAAACTCATGGTGTGCGGCAGCAGATAGCAGTTCTGCTGCGGTACCACGCAGCGCTGCGCGTAGGCGCCGTATTCATGCTGTGCGGCAACGCGGTCACCGGGTTTGCAGGTGGTTACGCCGGCGCCCACGGCGGCGACCACGCCGGCCATGTCCTTGCCCGGGCTGAACGGCCGTGGCGGCAGCACCTGGTAGGTGCCGCCGATGACCAGCAGGTCGGGGAAATTGACGCTGGCGGCATGCACGTCGACCAGCACTTCACCGGGCCCCGGGGCGGGGTCGGGCACGTCCTCCAGCAGCAGATTCTCCAGCGGTCCGTGCTCTTTGACGATCAGGGCTTTCAACGGCGGCTCTCCAGTTCAGCGGAGGCGCGATTGTAGCGTGCAGGCTCTGCCGATGACCAAACGCCGGGTATTGGTCCAACGGGTGCGCCGGGCGAACTGCGGAATTAATGAAGAAGGGGCGGCCACAGCCGCCCCCGGATATGCGTAAAGCGTGGTCAGTTTGATTTCAGGCCGACGGTTTTGATCAACCGGGCATTCTTGACCATCGAGTCCGCGACGACTTTGCGGAAATCCGCCGGTCCCAGAACAACGATCTCCGTCGCCTCAAAGGCCATCGCTTTCTTGACTTCCGGGGCCGTCATGGCCTTCGCGACTGTGGACCCCAGCTTGTCGATGACGGTCTTGGGCGTACCCCGCGGTACCGAGAAACCCATCCAGCCGGTGTAATCGAAGCCTGGCAGGGTTTCCGCGATTGGTGCAATACCGGGCAGCAGATCCGTCCGCTTGCTCAGGCTGTGGCCGATCGCGCGTACCCGTTTGGCGGAGACATGTCGCATCGCGGCAGGCGCGGGGATCAGCGACCACTGCGATTCGCCTGCTACCAGCGAAGCGGTCGAAGGGCCGCCGCCCTTGTACGGGACATGCAGGGATTCGATCTTGGTTTCCTGCACGAAATATGCGCCGGCGAGGTGGCTTTGCGAGCCGACGCCGGCCGAGGCCATGTTGAACGGCTTCCTGCCGCTTTTGGCATAGGCAATGAATTCGGGCACCGTTTTGACGGGGAGCGCGTTGGCAACCACCAGCACATTGAGCGTTACTGCAAACTGACCGACCATGTCGAAGTCGTTGAGCGGATGAAAGGGCGGATTTTTCAGCAACAACGGGGAAATGGTCGAGGCCGCAGAGGTCGTCGTAATCACCGTATATCCATCCGGATTGGCGAGCTTGGCGATTTCCATGCCGATGACACCGCTGGCACCACCGCGGTTGTCCATCACAATCTGCTGTCCGATGACCTGGGTCATTTGGTTGCCCACGATGCGGGTTAACGTATCAACGGAGCTTGCGGGGCCGTTGGGAATGATGACGCGTATCGGACGGCTCGGATAAGCATCAGCTGCCTGCGCATTGATTGATAGACCGCCAAGGCCGGACGCTGCAAGCAGTGTGGCTAAGACGCGCGTGATGTTCATGGTTGCTCCTCCTGGATAAATGAATTGTTTTGGGGAATCTGCATTCCCGTTTTGCATTTTTTGTATTATTGTATTATCGTAATACAATAACGTAAAGCAAAAGGTTGCCATGTCCGTTGTGCCGTTGCTGGAAATTGCCAAACACGCTGCCCCGCTGCGTCAAAAAGTTGAAAGCGCTTTGCGCCAGGCGATCGTCGATGGCCAGCTCCGTCCCGGGCAGCGGCTCACGGAACGGGAGTTGACGGTCAGCTTGGGGGTATCAAGGACGCTGGTTCGCGAAGCTTTGCGGCAACTCGAGTCGGAAGGTTTGATTTCCGTCATTCCCAACCGCGGGCCCATCGTGCGGGAACTCAGCGCCGACGAAATCGAGGATCTCTACGCAATCCGGGCCGTGCTTGAAGGACTGGCAGCCAGACGCTTTGCGGAAAAAGCGGACGACGAAAGCCTGCGCTTGCTGGGCGAGACGGCGGCAGATGCCATTTCCGCATACCAGGCAGGTGAGCCTGTCCGCGCACTTGAGGCCAAGAACCGTTTTTACGACCTGCTGGTTGCCGGTGCCGACAGCCAATCACTGTCCACCATGCTCGCGACATTGCATTCGCGCATCAAGCAGTGGCGTGCCGTCGGCATGACACACCCGCAGCGTTCGCCTGCCCGGTCGCAAGAGGCCATTGAGGGTCTAAACGCGATTTGGTCCGCAATTGGCCGGCGGGATGCTGCCGCCGCAGAAGCGGCAACGAGGGACGAGGCGCGACGTGGCGCAGCAGAACTCATGCGTTTGCTCGCCGATACGCCAGTCAAGGCTGCAGCTCGTTCATAGAATTTTTTCGATTGCAGTGCCTGATTTCAACAGCGAATAGCCGGAGGCAGCTGATGGCGCGTTTAAGTTATGTTGATCCCGAGACAATTTCCGATCCGCAAATCCGTGGCTGGCTCGAAGATGCCATTGCCGCTGGCCGTCCCGGTCCGGAGAACCAGGCGATCCGCGCGCATCAGCCCGACGTGATGCGTTCATTCACGCTGACGCGCGAGATGCTGTTCGACAATGGCGCCGGCGTGGTCGAACATGAC
>RPOR01000035.1 GCA_003820645.1 Betaproteobacteria bacterium | reverse complement strand
GGCATGGCACAGCAGGCAGTTGGCATCGCGCCCGGCGATGACCTCCCGGCCGCGCGCTGGATCGCCCGGCGGTTCAGTCAGCGGCGCCAGTATCGCGTCACCGTCGACGCGATAGGGCGCCAGTCCCGAGGGTGCCGCCACAGCACAACCCGCCATTGCGGCACACATCAGGCTCCACCCCGGAAAGCGCACGCCGCCAGCCGCCTCCCGCCGATCAGACCAGCGTCAGCCCCTGCTTGCCGAGCGGCAGGCTGCGCACCGGCTTGCCGGTAGCCGCGTGAATCGCATTCAGGATCGCCGGCACGACGACGCAGATCGTCGGCTCGCCGACACCGCCCCAGAAATCGCGGGTCAGCGGCAGCACAACCTCGACCTTGGGCATTTCGGCAATCTGCATCACGCGGAAGTTGTGGAAATTGGTTTCCACCACACGACCGTTTGCCACCGAGATCTCGCTGTGCAGCGTGGTCATGCCGTAGGCCACGGACCCCTCGATCTGTGCTGCAACCTGGTCCGGGTTAACGACGTTACCGCAGTCCAGTGCAAACACGCAGCGATGTACCTTGACTTCGCCCTTCGAGCTGACAGAAACCTCCGCCACCGCCGCCGAGTAACTGCCGTAGCCCATGAACTGCGCTATCCCTCGATGCACACCCTTCGGCAGCGGCTTGCCCCAGCCGGCTTTCTCGGCTGCCGCATTCAGCACTCCCAAATGCTTGGGGCGTTCGCTCATCAGCGAGCGGCGAAATTCCAGCGGGTCCTTGCCCGCCAGTTTCGCCACTTCATCCATAAAGCATTCGAGGAAAATGCCGTTCTGGTTGGTATTCACGCCGCGCCACGGACCCACCGGCAGGTGCGTGTTGCGCATTGCATACTCGGTGCGCAGGTTGGCATGCGTGTAACCAATCTGTGCGTCGTGCGGCTGCGGCCACAGACCCTGCAACTGGCGGCGGTCCTTGCCATCCTTGATTGCTGCCGGATTGGCAAACGCATTGATCGACTGGCCCGAAACGCGAATGTGCAGGCCGGTCAGGTTACCGCCGTCGTCGACGCCGGCAGCCAGCCGCGCTTGGGCAATCGGTCGGTAGAAGTCATGCGCCTGATCTTCCTCCCGACTCCACACCATTTTAACCGGCGTTCCGGGAAACGCCTTCGCAATGGCGACACCCTGACGCACCACGTCCTGGTTGCCGATGCGGCGGCCGAAACCGCCGCCCAGGTCCAGTCCATACACCTCGCACTTGTCCAGCGGCAGCCCCGACGAGGACGACAGCGCGGCCAGCGACGCTTCGGCGTTCTGCGTCGGTATCCAGATTTCCGCCTTGTCCGCACCGAGCTTCACCGTGCAGTTCATCGGCTCCATCGTCGTATGCGATGTGAAGGGCACGCTGTACACCGCCTCGATTTTTTTCGCCGATGCCGCTATCGCCTTCGGCGCATCACCCGTGTTGATGTCAGCAAACGCATCATTCGACGTCAGCCCGGATTTCAGGTGCTCGGCGATGGACGCACTGTTGACTTTGGCGTTCGGACCTTCGTCCCAGACAATGGGCAGGGCATCCAGCGCCTTCTTCGCCCGCCACCAGGTGTCGGCCACGACAGCCACTGTGGAATCGTTGACTCGGAGTACGCGCTTCACGCCGGGCATGCCCGCGACTTTCGATTCGTCGAAGCTCACCAGTTTGCCGCCATAGACGGGGCAGTCCTTGACGGTCGCATGCAGCATGCCGGGCAGCTTCAGGTCGATCCCGTACACCTGCGATCCGTTCAGCTTGGCCGCGGTGTCCAGCCGTCGCAACGGCTTGCCGGCGATTTTCCAGTCCGTGTGGTTCTTGAGTACAATGCTCTTCTCGTCAGGCGGGGCAATTTTCGCTGCAGCCGCCGCCACCTTGCCGTAGGTCGTCGAACGTCCCGAACCGGCATGGGTAATCACACCGGCGGTAACCGACACTTCGCCCACCGGCACCTGCCATTGATTGGCCGCCGCCTGCAGCAACATCATTCGTGCCGCAGCGCCACCGCGACGCACGTAATCCTGCGATTCGCGGATGCCGCGACTCCCTGCCGTCGACATGACGCGCCACACCCTCTTGCGCGCAAGGTTCTGCCCCGCGGTAATCGATTCCGTCGTGACCTTGCTCCAGTCACACCCCAGTTCCTCCGCAATCAGCTGCGCCAAACCGGTGCGGGTGCCCTGCCCCATCTCGGCACGGACGAAGCGGATGACGCAGGTGTCGTCAGGTTTCACCACCACCCAAGCATTGATCTCCGCGACACCGTCTCCCTGCGCCGCAACGGCGGTGCTGACGCCGAATGGCAAATGAAAACCAAGAGCCAGTCCGCCGCCCGCGGCCGCAGAGCCGACCAGAAACTGGCGCCGCGAAATATTCACCGATTTGCTGCTAGTCGTGTTTTTCATAATCGTTCTCTCCGATCCTAGACCGTTGGCCGGCCAGAGGCGGCAATGTCAGTTTCCGCCGTGACTCGGCCAGCCGCGATGTGAATTGCGGCGCGAATGCGATGGTAGGTACCACAGCGGCAGATGTTGCTCATGGCTTCGTCAATGTCCTTGTCCGTGGGCTTCGGCTTTTTTGCCAGTAGCGCGGCCGCCGCCATGATCTGACCCGACTGGCAATAGCCGCACTGCGGCACGTCAATAGCCGCCCACGCCTTCTGCACCGGGTGTGAACTATCCTTCGAGAGGCCCTCGATAGTCGTGATCCGGTCGGTCGGCTTGACTGCGCTGACCGGGATCGAACAGGAACGCACGACTTCACCGTTCAGGTGCACGGAGCAGGCGCCGCATTGCGCCACGCCGCAGCCATATTTGGTGCCGGTCAATCCGACTTGCTCGCGAATTGCCCAGAGCAGCGGGGTATCGGGTTCGACATCGACCTGATGTGAACGCCCATTGATGTTCAGTTGAGCCATGACTTCTCCTCAGCGATTATTCAGAACGGCGCCACGCCGTGTGCGGCATGCAACACGGCGGCTGAACCCCTCGATTTTGTTGGGACACCCGCAGTCGGACGCCGCGGTGAAGCGCGTTTGGGCACGCCGACCGGCAGAGTATGCCGCCACTAGGAAACGGTCAACTGAAACCGGCGCGCCGCGCAGCGTCAGCCGCACCGGGCGTTGCCCGGCAACTCGTTCGGCCGCGCACAAGCCATTGACTCACCGGGAATTTCAGGACGCCATGAACGCATGATGCAGGTATTTCACAATCCGGATTTGGCGCCAGCTGTGCGGTCTACGGTACCCGTGCGCCGTTCATGCGCGCCAATATGGTTTGCGTGCGGCGCTGCAGATACGCCGTATTGCTGCCTGGCCCATAGCGCCGCGGGCTGGGCACGATGGCGGCAAGGCGCGCGGCCTGTTCGGCCCCAAGGGCCGCCGCAGTCGTGCCGTAATGATAACGGGCGGCGGCCTCCGCGCCGAACACGCCATCGCCCCACTCGATCACATTCAGGTAGATCTCGAGTATCCGCCGCTTGCTCATGATGGTTTCGAGCATTACCGTAACAACCGCTTCCTGCGCCTTGCGCCACCATGCCCGTTCACCGGAGAAAAACAGGTTTTTTGCCAGTTGCTGTGTGATGGTCGAGCCACCGGCAACGATTTCCCCTTCGCGCAGATTTTTCTCGTAAGCCTTCTGGATGCCATCCCAGTCGAAACCGCGGTGCTCCGCAAACTTGGCATCTTCGGCGGCCACCACCGCGCGCTTCAGGTGGCCGGAAATGCGCTGATACGGCACCCATTGCTGGCGCAACCGCGCCCCGGGATTGTCCTCGCGCAGGACTTCCAGGCGCGCGCGCATGAACGCGGTCGATTGCGGGTTATGGCTGGCCCAGTACCAGACATGAACCAGAAACCAGAATTGCACGGCAGCCAGCGCAATCAGCGCCAGCAGCAGGATGCGCCAGCTCCAGCGCAGGGTGAATTTCAGCATCGGAAAACGCGGCTGATGAACGGTTGGACGTGAACAGTTAACCAGTATGGCCGGTGGCCGGCAATATTAACGAACCCCGGTTCAGGTACCGGTCCGCAGCATGGCAATGACCGGGGCCGTCTGCGGCCGCACGTTGCGCCAGATAAAAAAAGATTCGGCCGCCTGTTCGACCAGCATGCCGAGGCCGTCAACGGCGCGTGCCCCGCATTGGCGCGCAAATGCCATGAACGGCGTCACCCGGCCGTAAACCATGTCATACGCCAGCGCACCCGGTGCGCAAAGGTCCGGCGGCAGGGGCGGCATCTCGCCACTGAGTCCGGCGGAAGTGGCGTTGACGATCAGATCGAATTGCGCTCCGGCGAGATCCGGGTACGGCAAGGCCGAGATCCCGCCCGCAGTGAACGGCTCGAACTTGCGGAAATGCCTGACCAGGGTGACCGCCTTTTCCAGCGTGCGATTGGCAACCACCAGCGATTCGGGATGTTTCGCCAGCACGGGGTGCATCACGCCATAGGTTGCGCCGCCAGCGCCCATCAGCAACACGCGTTTGCCGGCAATCGGAAATCCGAGATTCCGTTCGAGGTCGGTGACCAGGCCAATCCCGTCGGTGTTGTAGCCGATGAGTTTGCCACCCTCCAGCTTGATGGTATTGACCGCATCCGCATCATAGGCGTTATCCCCCGGCGCGACGATGGTGATCTTCCGGGCCTCGTGCTTGAACGGCACGGTCACGTTCAACCCCTTGCCGCCCTCGTCGAAGAACTTGCGGACCGTCACGGAAAACTTTGACGGCTCGAGCTCGGACTTCAGCGTCGTGTAGCTCATGTCCTGCCCCGTCTGGCGCGCAAAGGCCGCGTGGATCTGCGGCGACTTGCTGTGCTCGACCGGATTGCCGATGACTGCGTAACAATCCGTCACTGGCTGACGAACTGGTCTGCCCGCGTAAAGGTCCAGGTGCGGGTGATGTGCAGGATGTCGGTATCGCGGGCGATGTTGTCCGGAAATGCCGCAAAGGGTGCAGCGAGAGTCACGATGCGCACGGTGGCCTCGTCGAGCATTTTATTGCCGGAAGAGCGGTCGATCTGAATCCGCTCCAGGCTGCCGTTGGCCTTGATCGATACCGTCGCGATCAGGCTGCCGTAGATCCGCTGGTCGCGCGCGGCCTGCGGATAATTCAACTCGCCGACACGCTCGATTTTCTGCCGCCAGTCCTCGACATAACGCGCGAACCGGTATTCCTGGGCGCGGGCGCCGATGAACTTGCGGCGCGGCCGTTCCTGATAACTGTTCCAGTCCTTGCTGATCTGGGCTTCGAGCCGCGCGATGGCCAGGCTGCGCTGCACCAGATCCCTGGCATCCAGAGTCGGCAGGGGCTCGGGCGCCTGCTGCGGTGCAGGTTTGGTCGGCGCGCTGTCAAGCTGGCTGGCTGGTCCTGGTTTGGTCAGCAACTGGCGCGCTTCGCGCTCGAGGTCCTCGACCCGCTTCTGGGCCAATTGCAACTCGGTGGTCTGCGTGTCCCGGGTAATCACCGGGAGCGGGCTTTTGGCGCGCTGTTTGGCGTCGGTATTGCCACCACCGTCGAGGTGATGCTGCGCCAGAGCATCGGCTTTCTGGGGTTTGGCCGGCGACTTGGTATTGACCAGCACGACTTCCAGAGGCGGAGTCAGGTTCTGCAGTTCGCGGAGTTCAGGCACGGTGAATGTCAGGCCGAAGATCACGAACGCGTGCAACAGCAGCGAAACTGCGCCCGCGGCGCCAAAGCGGGTCCGCGCGGTCATCCGCGAGTAGCGCCGGTCAAAATCCTCGAGGCGCCGCTCCAGTTCAGCCACGCGGGCGTCGAGACGGTCTACCGCACCACCCCATGAGCCGCGGCGCGGATGCTTCGCGCGACGCGGCAACGGCACCACGTTCCTGGCGGCCTTGTAGCTCATGTTGGCTATTCTAGTGCAGCCTTCCGAAATAGCAATAAAAACATTAAATATCAGTTAATTAAACGATTTGCTTAAAGTTGATTCCGGGGCTGTGCATCGCCGTTGGCGACCGCTCACGTCACTGCGGTTCCAGCACCACTTTGAAGTCGAGATGAACGCTCAGTTCCAGCAGATCCACCGCCCCGACGGCGAGCTCGACCCGCACGCCGGAGGTCGCCGCAGTCAACGACGGCACACGCTGCGTGATGGGCACCTGGTCCAGCCGCACCAGGTTTTCCCGCAGCACCGCGCCGGTAACCGTGGTCACCTGTTCCTGCAACAGCCAGCGCAGGCTCCAGTAACGCTCCATGTTGCGCTGGAACTCGCCATAAATTTCATATGCCGCTTCGAAATCGCGCATCGCAGCCAGCAACGCCGTGTCTTTCGAACCATAGACCACGGGTTCACCGCGGGCACGCGCAATCAGCTGTCGCTGGTTGACCAGGTCCGCGTAACGCCGCAACGGCGAACTCGCCCACATGTACTGGGCCACGCCCAGGCCATCATGGGGTCCGGCCGCGGTACTGGTGCGCACCTTGCCGCCGTTCTGCACCCGGTACAGCGCCGGCTGGCCGGCGGCATGCAACTCTCCGGCCCAGGTGCTGTTCGCAAGTATCATCAGTTCCGCGACCGCCTGATCGATCGGCGTGCCGCGCTGGCGGCGGGAAATCGCGACTTTGCCCGCGGCAACATGGAAGACGAACTCGGGGCGATCCTCGGTCTGCGGCATGTCGCCCTTGCGTGCGTACAGCCGGCTGCCCGAGAACTGCCATAACCAGGCCAGCGCCTCGCCTTGCGGATGGGCGATCGCCCCCCGCGCCAACGCCTCCGCATTGAATACCGGCTCCAGCGTGTCATGGCGCAGGTTGTCCGCGATCATCAGGCGCTCGACCCGGGTTTCGTGCCCGACAATCGAAAAATCAGCGGCGATGTCGAAGTAGATCGACAGCGCCGGGCAGATGCGCCCCGCCGCCAGCGTATACGCCTCGACCGCGGCCTCGGGCAGCATCGTGATCTTGCTGCCCGGGAAGTACACCGTCGACAGGCGCTCGCGCGCAATGACATCAAGCGGTGAACCCGGCGTGATGCCGAGCGCCGGTGCGGCAATGTGGATGCCGAGGCGATGCGCACCGTCGGGGAGCAGCTGCAGCGAAAACGCGTCATCGATTTCGGTTGTCGTCGCATCGTCAATACTGTACGCCTGCACGTCGGCGAGGGGCAGACCGGCGGGCGCCGCCACCGCCGGCAAGTCAGGGGGGAATCCGGCGCCACGCGGAAAATGTTCAAACAGGAAACGGTTCAGATGGTAGACCTCGGTGTCAGGCAAGGCACCGCATTGTTGCAGCAGGCGCACCGGCGTCAGCTTCGCCGCAGCGCTGGCCTCCTCCAGTGCTTTCCATTCGATACTGTTGCGGTCCGGTTTGTAGAGCAGCATGTCCAGCAGCGGGCGAAACGCTTCCGGCAATCGTCGGGCCGCAAGTTCTTCGCAGTACGCCGCTTTGGCCAGCGCCTGCTGCCGCTTGCGCTCGATGCTCGCCAGCGCCGCCTTCAGCGACTCCGCCGGCGCGGCCTTGTAGCGGCCGCGACCTTTCTTGTAGAAATACATCGGCGCACCATGCAGCCGCATCAGTACGCCGGCAGACTCCAGCGCGCCGGGGGTGTGCCCGTAGTATTCGCGGGCGAGCGAGTCATACTGAAACTCGTCAGCGCCACAGCATTGCCACAGGAAATCGATGTCGATGGCATCGGCATATTGCTGCGCTTCGGCCATGAATCCGGTATGCTCCGGCACCTCGAAGCGCAGCAGCACAGCGGTTGATTTGACCTTCGAACGCTTGCCGTGCGGCGCCTCCACCTGCAGCGACGTGTCATTGTCGGCGAGCACGGCGCCGACCTTGAATTCGCCGTCTTCTTCGTAAAAAACATTCATCGGAGGGGTGAAAATGGAAGCCGGGGGTTGCGCGGCTGCACCGCGCAAAGCAGGAAGCGAGGCGCGATTATACGCGCCCGCGCTGCCAGAACGCGATCACCGGATCGAGGTAATCGGCAAACTCGCGGAAACCGTGATCGCTGCCGGCAACGATGATCTGCTCGCAACCGGCGTAACGCCGCACCGCATCACGGTAGTCCAGCACTTCGTCGCCGGTGGTGGCCAGCAGCAGGTAGCGATCGGGCGAGATGCGGTCCACTTCCAGCGCCCGCAGTTCCGCGATGTGCGCAGCCGTGAATTCGTAGGTCGCGCCGGTGTACAGGTTCTTCTGCGGTCCCACATACGGCGCCAGCAGTTCGTACGGGCGCAGTGCGGGATTCACCAGTACCGCACGCGCGCCCAGCTGTTCGACCAGCCAGGTCGCGTAGTAACCGCCCAGCGAGGAACCGACCAGTGTCACGGTCTGCGCAGCATGCGGCGCCATCAGCGCGCGCAGCTCCGCCATCGCCTGCGCCGGCCGGTGCGACAGCTCGGGGCAGGCGTAATGTGCCACCAGGCCCAGCCGGTCCATCTGACTGCGCAGCAGCCCGGCTTTGTAGGACCGGGCTGAACTGTTGAAGCCGTGGACGTAAATCAGCAAGCGCGGATCAGCCGGAGATGCGCCTGGCCAGCGCGAGCAACAGCGCATCCGCGCCGGGCGCGGCGACGAGCGACAGGCCCAGCGGACAGCCGTGCAGCGTGGCCACCGGCAGGCTGACCTGCGGCAGCCCCGCGAGCCCGGCAATGCACAGCAGGCTCATCGCCCGCGCGCGGAAATCGTCGAGTGCAGCGGCAGCTGTGTTGCACAACGGCGCAATGTCGGGAACGGTCGGCAGCACCAGCACCGCGTGCTCGGCCAGCAGCACGCGCATGCGCTGGCGCGCAACATCGCGCACCGCCTGCGCGCGTGCGATGTCCTCCACGCTGATCGTCGCGACCCATTGCATGCGCTCCCGCACCCCGGGACCGAGCTTCGGCTGTACCCGCGCCACCCAGTCGCCGAGCTGGGCATGGATCTCGGCGCCCTGCAGGATGCGGAACGCCTGGAACCACTGCGGCAGGCCTTCCATACTGACAGTCACCGGCTGCAGTGCGCCGAGCACCTCGCGCATCCGCGCCAGCGCTGGCTGCAGGGCTGCAACTGCCGCGGCATCCAGCAGCACCAGCGCATCCTCCGCCAGCAGCGCCGCGCCAGGACGTGACGCCTGCTCCGGCCCCAGCAATACCTGGCCCACGCGCTCGAGCAGCACCGCATCGCGCGCGAACCAGCCGGCGGTATCGAAACTCGGCGCCAGCGCGCACGCCCCCGCCAGCGATACGCGGCCGTGCGTCGGGCGAATGCCGTAAATGCCGCAGAAACTCGCCGGTGCGCGCACCGAACCGCCGGTGTCGCTGCCCAGCGCAAAATCCACCAGCCCGCCGGCCACGGCCGCAGCGGAACCGCTGGACGAACCGCCAGGTATGCGTCCCGGCGCACGCACATTGACCGGCGTGCCGTAGTGCGCGTTCTCGCCGTTGAGGCTGTAAGTCAGTTCGTCCGTCTGGGTCTTGCCGAGCAGGTCCGCGCCAGCCGCGAGCAATGTCGCAACGACCGGCGCCGTGCATGTTGCGGGCGGATGCGAATCCAGCCAGTCCGGATTGCCGAATCCGGTCCTGTGCCCGGCAATGTCAAAGATGTCTTTCGCGCCGAAGGTCAGTCCGGCAAGCGGCCCCGCAGCGGCGCCGGCGACGGCGACATGCGTATGGCGGCAGAATGCGCCCAGCGCGTCATTCGGGATCGCCGCCATCAGGCCACCGCCAGCCGCTGCAGCAGCTTGTCGTGGATGCCGCCGAATCCGCCGTTGCTCATGATCAGAATGTGATCCCCGGATTGCGCGGCGGCAGCGATGTCGCCGATCAGGGTATCCAGATCCTGATGCACCGCCACCCTGTCGCCCAGCGGCGCCAGCGCCGCCGTCACATCCCAGTCGATGCCGCCGCTGTAGCAGTACACGCGATCGGCAGCGGCCAGGCTGCCCGGCAACGCCTGTTTCATCACACCCAGTTTCATGGTGTTCGAACGCGGTTCGATCACGGCAAGGATGCGCGTGTCACCGACCTTGCGACGCAGCCCGGCTAGCGTGGTCGCAATCGCCGTGGGGTGATGCGCAAAGTCGTCGTAGACGATGATGTTGCGCACCACGCCGCGGACTTCCATGCGCCGCCTGACGTTGCGGAACTGGCAGAGTGCATCGACGGCTCCGGCCACCGGCACGCCGGCATGACGAGCCGCGGCGATCGCCGCCAGCGCATTCAGGCGATTGTGATCACCGAGCAGTTCCCACATCACGCGCCCCCGCAAGGCGCCCTCGTGCGTCACCGCGAACGCGCCGCTCGCCTCGGGCGCGCCCGCCTGCCAGGCACCGTCGCCGCCGAAGCGTTCGATGGGCGTCCATGCCCCGCGCGCCAGCACGCGTTCGATTGCGGCATCAGCGCCATGCGCCACGATCAGGCCGTTGCCGGGCACCGTGCGTACCAGATGATGAAACTGGGTTTCGATCGCCGCCAGGTCCGGAAAAATATCGGCATGGTCATATTCAATATTGTTCAGCATTACGGTGCGCGGGGCGTAATGGACGAATTTGGAACGCTTGTCGAAAAATGCCGTGTCGTATTCGTCGGCCTCGATCACGAAAAACGGCGTTTCGGTAAACCGCGCCGAAACGCCGAAATTCTGCGGCACACCGCCGATCAGGAATCCGGGATTGAGTCCGGCATGCTCCAGTATCCAAGCCAGCATCGCGCTGGTCGTGGTCTTGCCGTGGGTACCCGCCACCGCCAGCACCCAGCGTCCCTGCAACACGTGTTCGCGCAGCCACTGCGGGCCTGAAATGTATGGCAGTCCGCGATTGAGTATGGCCTCCATCAGCGGATTGCCGCGGGTGACGACATTGCCGACGACAAACACATCCGGATTCAGATCCAGCTGCTCCGGCCCGAAACCGTTGATCAGCGCAATGCCCTGCGCTTCAAGCTGCGTGCTCATCGGCGGATAAACATTGGCGTCGCAGCCGGTCACCCGGTGACCCGCTGCGCGCGCGATCACCGCCAGTCCGCCCATGAATGTGCCGCAGATGCCGAGGATGTGGATATGCATGATCGGGCGGAGGATAACAGGAGATTGATGAGGGCATGAACAGACGACGGCGTGCAACATCAAGCGTATGACACCGGTGAGCAGTCGGCGGCGGGCGACGCTGTCCCCGGGGTTTTCTGCTCACCGCTTGCCGCTTACCGCTCTCCCCCCGTCGTTCAGCCGCGAAAAATGAAATACACCGCCGCAATCAGACACAGTCCCGCATACAAATAGTTCATTTTCACGGCCTGTCCCATGTACAACATGGCGAAAGGCACGAACACCGCGAGCGTAATCACCTCCTGCAGGATTTTCAGTTGCGGCAGGCTCGGCGTCGTATAGCCGATGCGGTTTGCCGGCACCTGCAGCAGGTACTCGAACAGCGCGATACCCCACGACACCAATGCCGCGATCCACCACGGCGCAGTGTTCAGGTGCTTCAGGTGACCGTACCAGGCGATGGTCATGAATACATTGGACGCGGCCAGCAACAGCACGGTCGACACCAGCGGTGGCACCGAGATCATAAATTAACTCCTTGTTTTGATTGATATTTTTTATCTGCAATTGTAGCGGAAAATTTGCCGGCCGCTATAATCCTGCGGTGAACCCGATTCCCGCAGTTCTGGTCACTGGCGCCAGCAGCGCTGCCAAAGCGAGCTTCGTGCGCGCGCTGCTTGCCGCGCGTCCGGTCAACGAACGCTGGGCGCTGCTTGACAACGACGGCGACAATCTCGCGCGTGACCGCGCCGATCCGCAACTGCCCGTCGCCACGACGGGCGGCTGCGCCTGCTGCACCGGCCAGGTGGCTTTGCGGACCGGGCTCGTGCAATTGATCCGGCAATCCCGCCCGCAACGCCTGATCATCGCGGCTTCGGGCGCCGCCGATCCGGTGGCACTGGAACGCGTGCTGCGCGACGAACATCTCGCGCGCGCACTGCAAGTCACGCACCGGCTGTGCGTGGCCACACCCGAGCAGTTGAGCGGCTGTCCGCCGCCCGCGCGCGAACGGTGGCAGCAGCAACTGCGCGCCGCCGATTTTGTGGTGGCAACGAATGACGCTGCCGCACAAGCGCTGGGCGCGATGCTGGCGACGTTTGGTATCGTCGACAAGCGCGCAATACGGGCAGCAGACGCCCTGCTTGCGCTGATCCCGCCGCCGACCGTGGCCGGCGCCACGGCCGCATGACCGCGTCCTGCGACGCCAAGGCCTTGCACCGCATCGTCATTGTCGGCGGCGGCGCCGGCGGCCTCGAACTTGCGACCGGACTCGGCGACAGCGTCGGTCGCCGCGGCCGCGCGCAGGTCACGCTGATTGACCGTTCACGCACGCATCTGTGGAAGCCGCTGCTGCACGAAGTTGCCGCCGGCAGCATGGATATCGATCTGCACACCCTCGATTACCTGGCACAGGCCCGCTGGCACCACTTCCGTTTCCAGCTGGGCAGCATGGCCGGCCTCGACCGCGGGCGCCGCGTGGTACGCGTCGCGCCGACCCATGACGACGAGGGGCGCCTGCTGATCGGTGAGCGGGAGATTCCGTACGACACCCTGGTCATTGCCGTGGGCAGCGGCACCAACGACTTCGGCACGCCGGGCGCCCAGCAGCATGCGATCAGCCTGGATACGCCGGCACAGGCAGAACGCTTCCACACCCGCCTGATCAACGCCTGCATCCGTGCCAATGCGCAGGGCGAAGCGTTGCGCCCGGAACAACTGCAGGTGGCGATCATCGGTGCCGGCGCCACCGGGGTCGAACTCGCTGCCGAACTGCATCACACGACGCGCGAACTGGTGGCCTTCGGCCTCGACAAAATCGATGCCGAGCGCGATATCCGCATCACGCTGATCGAGGCCGGACCGCGGGTCCTGCCCGCGTTGCCGGAACGCCTGTCGACGGCAACCAGGGACCTGCTGGAAACACTGCGCGTACAGGTGCTGACCGGCGCGCGGGTAACGGCCGTCGACCGCGACGGCGTGCTGATTGCCGATGGCCGCAAAATTCCCGCCGAACTGACGGTATGGGCAGCGGGCATCAAGGCGCCCGATTTCCTGAAGGACATCGCCGGCCTTGAAACCAACCGGCTCAACCAGCTGGTGGTGACGCCACAGCTGCAGACCACCCGTGATCCGGATATTTTTGCGATGGGCGACTGTGCAGCGTGCGCGTGGCCAGGCCATGCGCACAACGTGCCGCCGCGGGCGCAGGCGGCACACCAGCAGGCGACACTGCTGACCGCCACGCTGCGCCGGCGACTTGCCGGCAAGCCGCCGCATGCCTTCGTTTATCGTGATTTCGGCTCGCTGGTGTCTCTTGGTGAATATTCGACCGTCGGCAGCCTGATGGGCGCCCTGATCGGCGGCAGCCTGTTCATCGAGGGCCTGTTCGCACGGTTTATGTATGTATCGCTCTACCGCATGCACCTCTACGCGCTGCACGGTTTCGCCAAGGCGTTCTTCGATTCGCTGGCGCGGCTGATCACGCGGCGCACCGAGCCGCGCGTAAAGCTGCACTGATCACCGTGCGACTGCAATCAAAGCACAACGTCGGGCAGGCCCGCGGATCGCGAACCCGGCAGGGGCGAATTGTCCGATGCATGGTAGGTAAACACGACGGAGAACTTGGTGCGGTCGCTGCGATTATGCCCGGCGGCATGAAACAGCCGGCAGTGAAAAAACAGCACATCGCCGGGTGCCAGCTCGGCGGATACCTCGGTAGCGAGCAGCGCCGCATTCTCCGCGACATCAGTGCGCAGGAACTGCGCGGCGTCGAGCCGTACGGCGTCGAAGGCCATCGCATGTGTGCCCGGCAGCAGCAGCAGACAGCCGTTTTCGACGCGTTCCTCCCCCAGCGCCAGCCACACCGAAACCAGCTCCGGGCGCTGGAACGACCAATAGCGGATATCCCGATGCCAGCTGGTCAGGCTGCTGTAGGCCGGGTCCTTGGTCATCACGCAGTTATGATGCGCCTGCGACAGGGCAATCCGCGGTCCCAGCAGTTGCCGCAGGCGCGTGACGAGCCGTGCCGCGGTCGCCCACTCCCGGAATACCGCATCACGGGCATAAGCCTGCAGCAACCGCCGCACCGTGCGCCCACCCGGCGCTTCACGCGTTTGCGGCGCGCCGGGATACCGGGTATCGGCTTCATATTCGAGCGGCGGCGCCGCCGCTGCGAGGTCACGCTCAGCCGCTGTGCGCATGCGTGCGCAATCCGCAGCCGGCACCAGGCCGCGCACGATGACGTAGCCGTCGCGCGCGAACTGCGCTAATTCTGCAGCCGAGAACATCTGATTCATGTCGGTATGGGCTTGCCTGCGGAACACCCAGATATGGAACAGCAACGCACTCAGTATCAGCGTCACCAGAGAATATACGGGATCGAGAGCACCGGCGGTAAACACCGACTCCGTTTCAAACACCGAATCCGCGTAATGGATGAACAAAGCCAGCAGCAGATTATTTCCGGCATGCGCGCCGATCGCCAATTCCAGGCGGCCATCGCGCAACGCCGCGCTCGCCAGGAAGAGTCCCATCCCGAAATAATTGGCGGCCATGATGGCCACTCCGTACACCGCAACCTCGGGGTTGTAGAGGTGCGGCAAGGTAAATGCCGCACTGCTCAACACCGCCAGTGCCGCCGGATGGCGCAGCCGGCGCCCCAACGCCTGCACCAGATAGCCGCGAAACACCATTTCCTCAGCGGCGCATTGCAGCGGGGTCAGCAGCAGCGCGGCAACGACAAATGGCAGCCACCGCTGCCAGTCCAGACTCCAGACATAACGCCCGGGATAGATCAGGTTTTCGATGAAGGCGCACACCACCGCCAGCACCACCCAGACCGCGGCCCCCTGCATGATGCGCCGCCAGTCGACATGCGGGTGCGGCGTGATCAGCGTGCGCCAGGAACGGCGGTGCAACAGGCTGACCACCAGTATCGCGCCGGCGGCCAGCGTCAGAATGCTGACATTGATCGCAACAAATTCGGTGACCTGGCCGAACAGCGCCGCCTGCAGCATCCACCCGTACAACAGCCCGCCGGCGATCAGCCAGCCTGCCGCAATGCAGGTGATGCCCAGCAAATAACGCCACCAGGCATTGCGCCCGGTATCGGCCAGCGCCAGATACTGCGCGGCAGGCGTGGTCAAATCGGGTTGTAACCGAGTACCGGCGCCAGCCAGCGTTCGGCGTCAACTACCGACATGCCCTTGCGCCGCGCGTAATCCGCAACCTGATCGCGGTCGATCTTGCCGACCGCGAAGTACTGGGCCTGCGGGTGCGAAAAATAGAACCCGCTGACCGACGACGCCGGCAGCATGGCATAGGACTCGGTCAGGCGCATGTCGATGGTGCCGGCACGCAGCAGGTCGAACAACGCGCCTTTCTCGGTATGGTCCGGACAGGCCGGATAGCCGGGGGCCGGACGGATACCGCGGTACTTCTCGGCAACCAGCGCAGCGGTGTCCAGCGCCTCGTCGCGGGCATAACCCCAGAACTCGCGGCGCACGCGCAGGTGCAGCAGTTCGGCAAACGCTTCCGCCAGCCGGTCGGCAATGGCCTTCAGCAGGATCACCGAATAATCATCGTGCTGTTTCTCGAACATTGCGATGCGCTTCTCGATGCCCAGCCCTGCGGTCACGGCAAATGCGCCGATGTAGTCGGGGACACCCGATTCCAGCGGCGCCACAAAATCAGCCAGGCACTGGTTCGGACGCCCGGTGGGCTTCCGGTTTTGCTGGCGCAGGTTGTGCCATATCATCAGCGGACTCTTGCGCGATTCATCGGCGTAGATCGCGATGTCCTCGTGATCGACGCGCGCCGCCGGGAACAGGCCGAACACGCCGTTCGCCGTCAGCCAGCGGCCGTCGATGACTTTCTTCAACATCGCCTTGCCGTCCGCCAGCACCTTGCGCGCCTCGTCGCCGACCACGGCGTCGTCGAGGATCGCCGGATAGGGGCCGGCGAGATCCCAGGTCTGAAAAAACGGACCCCAGTCGATTTGACGGGCAATTTCCGCAAGGTCGTAGTTCTTCAGTATCTTGATGCCGAGCATTTCGGGCTTCGGCGGCGTGTACGCCTTCCAGTCGGTGGCAAGCGCGTTGGCGCGGGCCGCCGCCAGCGGAATCAGTTCCGGCCCCTTCTTGCCGGCATGCTGCTCGCGGATGCGCTCGTAGTCGGCCGCGAGGTCGCCGACGTAGCCCTTGCGCTGGTCATCCGACAGCAGGCTGGAGCACACGCCCACGCAGCGCGAGGCATCCGGTACCCACACCACCGGGCCGGCATAGTGCGGCGCGATCTTGACCGCAGTGTGCACGCGCGAAGTCGTCGCGCCGCCGACCAGCAGTGGAATGGTCATGCCTGCGCGCTGCATCTCGCGCGCGTTGTGTGCCATTTCCTCCAGCGACGGGGTGATCAGTCCCGACAGGCCGATGATATCGGCCTTTTCCCGTTCGGCGACTTCGGCGATCTGTTTCCACGGCACCATGACGCCCAGGTTGACGACTTCGTAGTTGTTGCACTGGAGCACGACGGCGACAATGTTCTTGCCGATGTCGTGCACGTCGCCCTTGACCGTGGCGAGCACAATCTTGCCCTTGGGCTTGAGGTCGCCCAGCCGCGCCTTCTCGGCTTCGATGTACGGCACCAAGTGTGCGACCGCCTGCTTCATGACCCGCGCCGACTTGACCACTTGCGGCAGGAACATTTTGCCGGCGCCGAACAGGTCACCGACGACATTCATGCCGTCCATCAACGGCCCCTCGATGACCTGGATCGGGCGCCCGCCGGCGGCCTCGATCTGCTGGCGCATCTCCTCGGTGTCCTCGACGATCCAGTTGGTGATGCCTTTCACCAGCGCATGCGTCAGCCGCTCTGCCACCGGCGCTTCACGCCAGGCCAGGTCCTCGACCGCCGCCCGGCCCTTGCCCTTAACGGTTTCGGCAAACACCACCATGCGCTCGGCGGCATCGGGCCGCCGGTCGAAAATGATGTCTTCAACGCGCTCCAGCAGTTCCTTCGGGATCTCGTCGTAGACGCCGATCTGTCCGGCGTTGACAATGGCCATCGTCAGCCCGGCCTTGATCGCGTGGTAGAGGAACGCCGTGTGGATCGCCTCGCGCACCGGATCGTTGCCGCGGAACGAAAATGACACATTCGACAGCCCGCCGCTGACCCGCGCATGGCGCAGATGCTGACGAATCCAGCGCGTTGCCTCGATGAAATCGATCGCGTAACGATTGTGTTCCTCGATCCCGGTGGCGATCGCAAATATGTTCGGATCGATGATGATATCTTCGGCCGGGAAACCGACCTCGTCCACCAGAATGTCATAGGCCTTTTTTGCGATCTCGATCCGGCGCTGATAGGTGTCCGCCTGGCCTTTTTCGTCAAAAGCCATGACCACGACGGCGGCACCGTAGCGCCGCGCAAGGCGCGCCTGCTGCGTGAAGGGTTCCACTCCCTCCTTCATGCTGATCGAATTGACGATGGCCTTGCCCTGCACGCACTTCAGGCCGGCTTCGATGACCTCCCACTTCGACGAATCGATCATCACCGGTACCCGGGAAATATCCGGTTCGGAAGCGATCAGGCTGAGGAAGGTGGTCATCGCCGCCTTCGAATCGAGCATCGCTTCGTCCATGTTGATGTCGATGACCTGCGCGCCGCTTTCCACCTGCTGCCGCGCCACCGACACCGCCTCCGCATAATTGCCAGCGAGGATCAGTTTGGCAAATCCACGCGAGCCGGTGACGTTGGTGCGCTCACCGACATTGACGAACAGCGAATCGTCGCCAATGTTCAGCGGCTCCAGCCCGGACAGCCGCGTCTTTTTCTCGATCTGCGGCACCTGGCGCGGCGTTAAGCCCTGCATGGCCTGTGCGATGGCACGGATATGCGCCGGGGTCGTGCCGCAGCAGCCCCCGGCAATGTTGATGAAGCCGCTTTTCGCGAAATCGAGCAGATATTCCGCCGTCTGCGCGGGCAATTCGTCGTAGCCGGTCGGCGCCAGCGGATTCGGCAGGCCGGCATTGGGGTAGGCACAGACGAAGGTGTCGGCGACCTGCGAAATCTCCTCGATATAGGGCCGCATCAGCTTCGCGCCCAGCGCACAGTTCAGACCGATGGTCAGCGGCCGCGCATGGCGGACGGAATTCCAGAATGCTTCGGGCGTCTGACCCGACAGCGTGCGCCCGGAGGCATCGGTGATCGTGCCGGAAATCATGATCGGCAGACGCCGGCCGTGTTCGTCAAAATACTGGTCGATCGCAAACAGCGCAGCCTTGGCGTTCAGCGTATCGAAAATGGTCTCGACCAGCAGCAGATCGGCACCGCCGTCGATCAGCCCGCGCACGGCCTCGGTATAAGTCGTGACCAGCTGGTCGAAATTGATATTGCGGAATCCCGGATCGTTGACATCCGGCGAGATGGACGCCGTGCGATTGGTCGGCCCCAGCGTCCCGGCGACGAAGCGCGGCCGCGCCGCATCCTTCGCTTCATAGGCATCCGCCGCCGACCGTGCCAATCTGGCCGCCTCGACGTTCAACTCGTAGACCAGGTCTGCCATGTGGTAATCCGCCATGGCGACCGCGGTGGAATTGAAGGTGTTGGTCTCGATGATGTCCGCGCCGGCATCGAGATACTGCTCATGAATTTCGCGGATGATCTGCGGCTGAGTCAGCGTCAGCAGGTCGTTGTTGCCCTTGACATCGTGAGCGAAATTCCGGAACCGCTTGCCGCGATAGGCAGCCTCATCCAGCTTGTAGTTCTGGATCATCGTGCCCATCGCCCCGTCGAGAATCAGGATGCGGCGCGACAGCAGCGCAGGCAGTTGCTGGATGCGGGAGTTGCTCATGAAATTTCAGGCGCGCCGGATGGCGCAGTCAGACCGGAGACAGTCCGAATTTTATCATGGGGTTGGCGCCGTTCACCGGCGTTTGGTTCGTCATCGGACAAACGCCTATAATGCGCCTTCCCTGTTTGCGATCCGATCAACATGAAACATCTCGAACCCAAGGCAGCTTACGAGTTCCTGAAACAGAATCCGAACTCGGTGTTTGTCGATTGTCGCAGCGAAATGGAATACCTGTTCGTCGGTCATCCCGTGGGTGCCATCCTGGTACCGTGGAATGACGGCCCGAACTGGGACATCAATCCGCACTTCGTCGCGCACGTCAAAAAAGCAGCCAGCGTCGACCGGCCCATCATCGTCATCTGCCGCAGCGGCAACCGCTCACTCGACGCCGGCCATGCCCTGGAAGAGGCCGGGTTCACGCAGGTCTACAATGTGCTGCACGGTTTCGAAGGTGAGCTCGACGAAAACCATCACCGCAACGAAAAAAAGGGCTGGCGCCACGACGGCCTGCCGTGGGAGCAATGTTAGGTCCTGACCGGATCGCGTATTTTGTTTTAAATATCAATAACAACATATAGTTATCAAAATGCACTGAGCAGCGCGCCGCCGGCCGGCCGGTCGCCGCAACGGGCGCGCCAAGCGCCACACCTGTGCAGATTCCCGGTTTAGTGCGTGGATCTCGCCCTTGCGCACGCCGCTCGATGGCTTGCAATCGCGGTCTGTCCTGACCACGCCGCGCAGCCAAGCCGGTTCACGCGAGCGTGACGCCGATCAGGCGGCCCACCAGCCAGGTCACCATCCCGGCCGCGGCGCCGATTGCCAGCATGCGCGTACCGCTTGCCAGCGCGCTGCGTCCGGTGAACAGTGAAATTGCAGCCCCCACACCGAACAGCGCTGTCGCCGACAGGATGATGGCGACCAGCAGGCTCCCGGAACCACCGGCCAACAGAAATAGCAGCAGCGGAATCGCCGCACCCATTGCAAACGACACGAAGGAAAAAAGCGCGGCACCGCACGGCGACCCCAGATCCTCGGGATTCAGGCCCAGCTCTTTGCGCGCCAGCGTATCCAGCGTCTTCTCCGGATCGGCGATCACGACCTTCGCCATCTTCCGCGCCGCGGCCAGTTCGATGCCGCGGGCCGCGTAAATCAGCGCCAGCTCTTCGGCCTCCTCGTCGGGATAATGTTCCAGCTCCTCACGTTCGAGACCGATCTGGTACTCGAACATTTCACGCTGCGAACGTACCGACACATACTCGCCGGCGGCCATCGAAAAGGCGCCGGCAACGAGTCGGGCAACACCGGTCAGCAGCAATCAGCAGCAATACACCGGTGTCCGCATTGGCCCCGGCGACCCCGAGGATCAGGCTGGCATTTGAAATCAGCCCGTCATTGACGCCGAACACCGCAGCGCGCAGATTACCGCCCCCCCTCGAGACTGCCGCCGCGGTGGCGGTGTTCAACGCCGGCACCGGGACTGTGGTGCCCCGGCTCCTCCTTGCTGTAGATGAACATGCCGCGCACTTTCATCGCGGCGAGCACACTGCGCATGGCGCGCGGACCAAACCGGCGAAGCAGTGCCGCAACGAGGCGCGTGCGGACATCCGGCGCGTAGGCTTGCGGCAAGCCCAGCCCTTTCGTCCCTGCGTAACGCGCCCAGATGGCCGCCTGCCCGTCCGCCTCCTCCGCAAGCTCGTTGAACAGTGCCGGCCGCGGCGTGCCGGCTTCGGCAACGACCCGGTAGAGATAGCCGGAGCGTTTTTCTGCGCACCAGCCATCGACTTCACTCATCCGCCACCCCCAGATAACGCATCCAGGCCAGCCACCCCAGCAGCAGCAATCCGCCCATCGCCAACGCCAGCATCAGCGCGCTGCCGGAAACCAGCGGCGACACCACACCGGCGGCGAGCCCCGCAATAAGGCTGTGGGCGAAGCCCTGCAGCGACGAGGTCATGCCGCGCAGCTGCGGAAACAAGTCGAGCGCGAGCAGCGACACGCTGGGCATCGCCAGTGCCATTCCCGTACTGTAGATCATCACCGGCAGCACCGTCCACGGCAGTGCCGGCGGGAACACCGCACAATACCCAATGTTGAAGGCCGCGGCGCCGGCCATGATGCTGTAGCCCGCGTAAATGGTCCGGCGCGGCGACAGCCGTTCGGCAAGCCGACCCGACAGGAATGCGCCGAACATCACGCCGCCAATACCGGGAATGAACAGCCAGGCGAAGTCGCGCTCGGTCATGCCGAGCAGGTCGTAAATCACGGCCGGCGCCGAGACCACGTAGAGGAAAAAGCCCGCGAAATTCAGCGCGATGGCGAGGCACAGCAGCACCAGCCGGCGGTCGCCGCCCAGCCGCAGGTAATTGCGCAGCAGCGGCACGGCGTGAAATGGGTGCCGGGCCGCAACCGGATGTGTCTCCGGCAGGCGCTGCGCGGCGGCAATCAGCAGCACGATCCCATAGCTCGCCAGAAACCAGAATATCGCCCGCCAGCCGATGGCCCCCTGCAGCCAGCCGCCGATCACCGGCGCGATCGCCGGGGCAATGCCGAAGATCATCGTCACCAATGACATCAGGCGCTGCGCTTCATGCCCGGCAAAACTGTCGCGGATGATCGCGCGTCCGACAATGATGCCGGCGCCGGCGGCAAGCCCCTGCACGCCGCGCCAGAACAGCAGGTGCGCAAAACTTGCTGCGAGCGCGCAGCCAATCGCGGTCACCACATACAGCGCGAGGCTCGCCAGGATCACCGGTTTGCGTCCGAATGAATCGGACAGGGTGCCATGGAACAACGTCATCAGCGCGACGGTAAACAGGTACAGACTCAAAGTCTGCTGCATCTGCGCCGGTGTGGCCTGCAATTCGGCGGCGATATACGGGAAGGACGGCAGGTAGGTATCGATCGTAAACGGGCCGATCATTGCCAGCGCGGCCAGGATCATCGCCAGCAGCCGCAGCGTAACCGGTGCGGCATGCCGCGGCGCTGCACTCATGCCCGGTCCAGCCGGCGATACTGAATGGCTTCGGCAACGTGAGCGCCGGTTACCGACACTGCACCGGCAAGATCGGCAATGGTGCGCGCCACCCTGAGTATCCGGTGATAGGCGCGCGCCGACAGGCCAAGCCGCGCAATGGCCTGCTTGAGCAGGGTCTCGCCCTGGGCATCGGGCCCACAGTGCCGGTCGATCTCACGGCCAGCCAGCAGCGTGTTGGCCTTTTGCTGCCGCGCCAGGGCGCGCTCGCGGGCAGCTGTGGTGCGGGCACGCACTGTTGCCGAGGATTCGCCATGCGGGTTCTGCGTCAGATCCGCCTGCGGCAGCGCCGGCACTTCGATCTGCAGGTCGATACGGTCGAGCAAAGGCCCCGAAATGCGCGAGCGGTAACGCGCAACCTGGTCCGGCGTGCAGCGGCAGCGGCTGCTGTAATGACCCAGATAACCGCAGGCACAGGGATTCATCGCCGCCACCAGTTGAAACTGCGCGGGGAATTCCGCCTGTCGCGCCGCCCGCGACACGGTGATGCGCCCTGATTCCAGCGGTTCCCGCAGCACTTCCAGCACGCGGCGTTCGAATTCCGGCAATTCATCAAGGAACAGCACGCCGTGCATGGCCAGCGAAATTTCGCCGGGACGCGGATTGCCGCCGCCGCCGACCAGTGCCACTGCTGAAGCGGTATGGTGTGGCGCACGATAGGGCCGGCGCTTCCAGGCGCTGGCATCGAAGCCGTTGCTGCCGACGGACTGGATCGCTGCGGATTCCACGGCTTCCTGCTGGGTCATCGGCGGCAGAATGCCGGGCAGCCGCTGCGCAAGCATGGTCTTGCCGGTACCCGGCGGTCCCACCATCAGCAGGCTATGGCCGCCCGCAGCGGCGATTTCCAGTGCGCGCCTCGCCTGCTTCTGACCTTTGACATCGAGCAGGTCGGGGTACGACCGCTCACCCGGGAATTCCACCGGCAGCGCGCGCGGCAGCGCATCGCGCCCGGCCAGATGGGCGCAGACTTCGCCGAGCGCGCCGGCCGCATACACCGTACCGCGATCCGCCAGCGCCGCCTCAGCGGCATTCGCTGCCGGCAGCACAAATGCGCGGCCGTCCCGGGCGACGGCCAGTGCCATCGCCAGCGCACCGCGCACGGGGCGCAATTCACCGGTGAGCGCGAGTTCTCCGGCGAATTCGTAGTCACGGATCCGGCCGTCCGGGATTTGCCCGGATGCGGCAAGGATCCCCAGCGCAATCGCCAGATCGAAACGGCCGGATTCCTTCGGCAGGTCGGCAGGCGCGAGATTGACGGTAATGCGCCGCGCGGGAAACTCAAAACGTGCGTTCTGCAGGGCAGCACGTACGCGATCCTTGGCTTCCTTTACCTCGGCCTCGGGCAGACCAACAATGGTGAAGCTAGGCAACCCGTTGGCAAGATGGACCTCCACCGTGACCAGCGGGGCATCCATGCCCGACAGGGCGCGGCTGTAGAGGACGGCCAGGGACAATTGGAATCAGCACATTCTCAAAGATTATGAATTGGTTAAACGGCTGCGCCGCCAAAGCGGCTGACGCAGTTCTGCTGCAGTTCGCGATCAGCGGGAGGTGTCGGACCGTGCCCGGTCGGCCTCCAGGGACGCCACCACCTTCTCGAGTTCGGCAAGCCTGGCCCGTGTCCGCAGCAGCACTTCGCGCTGCACGTCGAACTCTTCGCGTGTCACCAGATCGAGCCGGCTGAACAGCCCGCCGAGCATGGCCCTCAGATTTTTCTCCACATCCGCCGCCGGCCCCTGTGCCAGCACGGCCTTCACTTTTTCATTGATTTCATCGAGCAGTTTTTGATTCATGCAAACCTCATCGCCATGGTGCAGCCCAGTTTACAAGGTTATCCCGTCACTTCGGGAATTCCACCATGTGTGCCTCACACTGGGGCGAGTATGCGAGATGTTGGTGCAACGATGATCGTCTGAGCACCACTTTGGTGCGTCGATGCTGTACCGAAAAAACGATATCGCTCTAACTAATTGTTTTTTAATTATTTTTAAGCTGGTACGGTAACTGCTAAATAGTGTTCGCAGTCTTATTGCCCACCTGCCTACATTGAAAGGGAAGAACATGTTCAAGAAGACCATCATCGCCGGACTCGTTGCTGGCGCCTTTGTACCCGCGTTCGCATCCGCTGCCGATTCACCGCATTCGCTCACTGGCAACATGGGCCTTTACAGCCAGTACATTTTCCGCGGCCTCGCCCAAACCGACGGCAGCGCTGCCCTGCAAGGCGGC
>RPOR01000034.1 GCA_003820645.1 Betaproteobacteria bacterium | reverse complement strand
TGAAGTGCGGCACCCAGGCACGCCAGGCTTCGCCGGACTCGGCAAGGCCGTGGACGAACAGGACGGTCTCGGCCTTGCGCCACGGATCGGTGCAGTCGTCGATGGTGTAGAAAATCCGGCAGCCGTCGGGGCGTTCGAGGGTGTGGTTCATGGAGACATTGCACAACAGGATGTCGTCATGCCGGCGAAAGCCGGCATCCAGGGATTTCTCGGCCAGCTGTTGGATTCCGGCTCGTCCCCCAAGGGGACTTCCTGCGGGGCGCGCTGTGCGTGGCCGGAATGACGTGTTTGGGTTTTTTCGTGCACTCGGTGGTTTCCGCGACTAGATTTTCTTCGTCTCTTCCAAACCAAAATCAAGCAGTGCCTGTGCGCGCAGTTTGTTCTTCTGCACTTTCGAGCTGCCGGTCATGCCGATGGTTTCGAAACTGTCGACGATTTTCAGGTAACGCGGTACGCGGAAGTTGGCGAGGCGCGCCTTGCACCACGCGATCAGCTCCTCCGGTGTCGCGGTGACGCCGTCGCGGAGGATCACGTACGCGGCGGGGACCTCGACCAGCCGCGGATCGGGCACGCCGATGACCTGCGCCTGCTTGATTTTCGGGTGCTTGTGCAGCACATCCTCGACTTCGGCCGGCGCGACGTTTTCGCCGCCGACGCGGAATACATCCTTGATGCGGGTCAGGAATTTGAGCCGGCCCTCGTGATCCATGATGCCGAGGTCGCCGGTGTGCAGCCAGCCGTCGGCGTCGATCGCCTGCGCGGTCTGTTCCGGCATCTTGTAATAGCCCTTCATCACGCTCCAGCCGCGCACCTGGATTTCGCCGGTCTTCCCCGGCGGCTGCACGACATGGGTCTCCGGATCGACGAGCCGCACTTCGACGTCATCCAGAATGTGCGCCCAGCCGGCGATGCGTTTCTCGAGGTCGTCGTCGTAACGCGACATGCAGACGTTGGGCGAGGCTTCCGACAGCCCGTAGGCCTGACACAGGCCCTGCATGCCCATGCGCTCGACCACGTTGCGCGACACTTCCGGTCCGCAGGACACCCAGCCGTGGTGCAGCCTGAGCGGATATTTTCCGAAATCCGGATGATTCATCATCATCAGGAACATGGTGTCGTTGCCCGAGGTGTGCGTGCACTCCTCGCTCCACATGGTCATGAGTGCCTCGGCGGGTTCGAACGATGGTGACGACAGCAGGCAGGCAGCACTGGTCAGCGCGGCGAGCAGCGACAGCGTGGTGCCGGCCACATGATAAAACGGGCGCGCGCTGTAATAGCGGTCCTTCGCCCGCAGGTGGAAGCGCGCAGCGACATATGCGGCGTTGCGCAGCATGTTGTCGTGCGACAGCATCACGCCTTTCGGATACGACGTCGTCCCCGAAGTGAACTGCATCAGCAGTACATCGTCGGGATGGACTTCCGGCAGGTAGCGTTCATCGAACGCTGCGCCTTTGGCCAGCAGGTCGGCGAAACCGACCGCGCCGGACGGTACGTCGCGACCCAGCACCACGACGTTGGCCAGCAGCGGCAGCGCGGGATCGGGCAGTGCGCGGTCCAGAGCCGGGCAGATGCCGCGCAACATCCCGATGAAGTCGATGTTCAGGAAGCGGTCGGCGATGAACAGCAGCTTCACGTCGGCCTGTTTCAGGCAATACTGCATCTCGTCGGCCTTGAAGCGGGTATTCACCGGGACGGTGACCGCGCCGATGCTCGCCGCGGCGTAGAAGAAGATGACCCATTCCAGCGAATTGCCCATGCATACCGCGACATGGTCGCCATGGTTGATGCCCAGTGCGCGCAATCCCAGCGCGACCTCACGCACGTTGTCGCGCAGTTCGGCATAGGTCAGCCGTCGGCCGGCAATCACCAGCGCCTCCTCGCGCGCATGCGCGGCGGCGACGGTGGCAAGGGTTTCGGCGAGCGTCTGTCGTTTCCAGGTGGTCATCGGTCGCGGCGTTTTATCTGCCCCTGAACTGCGGTTTGCGTTTTTCCTTGAAGGCGGTGACGCCCTCGACATGGTCCCCGGTCATGCGTGCACCGCAGATCGCCAGCACTTCGAGCTCCAGCAACTGTTCCAAAGTCGGCACATACATGTACTGGAACATGCGTTTGGCGAGTGTCAGTGCATAGGTGGCGGAGCCGGCGATGTCGCGGGCCAGCGTCATGGTCGCCGCTTCCAGCTGATCGTCGGGCACGACCTTGCTGATCAGCCCGATGTCGCGCGCCTCGAGCGCAGGCAGCTTGCGCGCGCTGTAGACGATCTCCTTGGCACGGGCCAGCCCCAGGTGCTGGGTCAGGAAATAGATCGCGCCGCCGTCCGGCGGAATGCCGACGTTCTTGAACGCCATCAGCAGGTACGCGGTTTCGCTGGCGACGATCAGGTCGCAGGCGAGCGCCATGCTGGCGCCGATGCCGGCGGCGGGACCGCGCACCGCCGCAAGCACCGGCTTTTCGAGGTGATGCAGCGCGAGGATCATCTGCTGGTGGCCCTTGGAGCGCTTGCGCCCGCTGACCACATCGTAGCCGCCCATCGAGCCGACGTCGCCGCCGGCACAGAAGGCGCGCCCGGCGCCGGTCAGCACCACGGCGCGCACGGTGTCATCGGTGTTCAGTTCGGTGAAAGCGGCGGCGAGTTCGTGGTACATCTCGCCGGACAACGCATTCAGTTTGTCGGCGCGGTCGAGGAGGACGGTGGCGACGCCTTCGTTGCGGGTGATTTTGATGCTCATGTGCTCGCCCCTACAGGGATTTGATGCCGGCGCGTGCGATGACCTTTTTCCACTTGGCGATTTCGTCGGTGAGAAAGGCCCTGTACTCGGCGGTCGTGCTGCCCACCGGGTCGGAGCCTTCGCGCTGCAGGTAGGCGGCGAGTTCCGGCGATTTCATGATGCGTGCGACGTCGCTGGCGGCGCGATCAACGGCGACCCTGGGCATGCCGGCCGGGCCGGTCAGGCCGTTCCAGGCGACGGCCTGGAAACCCTTCAGGCCGGATTCGTCCAGCGTCGGCATCTCCGGCAGCGCAGCCGAGCGCTTCAGGCTGGTCACCGCGAGCGCGCGCAGTCTGCCGGACTTGATGTACTGCAGCGCCGAGGTCAGGCCGTTGAATACGATGTCGACATGGCCGCCGATCAGGTCGGTCAGCGCCGGGGCGTTGCCCTTGTAGGGCACGTGCATGATCCTGACGTTGGCCATCGCGTTGAACAGTTCGCCGGCGAGGTGGTTGGAACCGCCGCTGCCGGAGGAGCCGAAGTTCAGCACACCGGGTCTGGCTTTGGCGAGTGCGATCAGTTCCCTGATGTTTTTCGCCGGCACGCCGGGATTGACCACGACCACCAGCGGTGTGGTGTTGATCAGCGTGATCGGTTCGAAATCGCGCGCCGGATCGTACGGCAGTTTTTTCAGCAGGCTGGGTACGATGGTGAACGGCGCCGGCGTGACCAGCAGCGTGTGGCCGTCGGGCGCCGACTTGGCGACGATGTCGGTGCCGATCACCGTGCTGCCGCCGGGACGGTTGTCGACGATGACCTGCTGGCCCCAGGCTTCGCTCAACTTCTGCGCGACCAGCCGCCCCATGATGTCGGTACTGCCGCCGGCCGCGAAGGGCACGATCAGCCGCACCGTTTTCGCGGGATAGGTCTGCGCTTGCGCAGCACCCAGCGCAGAAATAAAAAACATCAATAAAAACAATGTCTTATAGTTATTCATCGGATCCTCCTGCGGGGTCTCGGGTCATGCGTCGGGTCAGGCGGCCCGGCCGGCAGCCGCCTGCGGCGCGCGGTAGAGGCCGGTGAGGCGCGCCATCGCGGCGCAGGCTTCGGCTTCGACGCGATCGACGATCGCGCTCAACGGTTCGATTCTATCGGCGAACACCACGCCCTGGCCGCAGGACAGCATCGCCTGCTCATAGTCGCCGGTTTCGTAGGCCTTGCGGCCGACGGTCCCCATGATGTGCGGCAGCAGGGCTGTGGTGTCCCCGGGCTGGTTTTTTTCGAGCTGCTGGATCATCGCGACATGCGCGGTCTTCAGCGCGCGCTGCGTGTTGCGCATGGTCTGCAATAACAGCGTCGTGTCGGTCTCGCCGGCGGCGACCAGGCGTTCCTTGTACTGGCGGTGCGCCCAGATTTCTTCTGCAACGAGAAAACGCGTGCCCATGGCGACGCCGTCGGCGCCCATCGCCAGCGCGGCGACGAGCTGGTCGCCGGTGCCGATGCCGCCGGCGACCAGCAGCGGAATTCTGATCGTGCGCGCCGCTGCCACGGCCATCACCATCGTGCCCACCGGCTCGACGCCGGGATGTCCGCCGGCCTCGGCGCCGACAACGGTGACCGCGTCGACGCCCAGCGCTTCCGCCTTTTTTGCGTAACGCACGCCCGGCACCTTGTGCAGCACGACGATGCCGGCGTCCTTCAGCCGCTTCAGGTAGGCCTCGGGATTGTTGCCGGCGGTCTCGACAAAACGCACGCCTTCTTCGATGGCGACGTCGATCAGCGGGGTGACGCGATCGGTGCCGTCGCGGCTGGTGCGGATCATGATGTTGACGCCGAACGGCTTGCCTTCGCTCTGTTCGCGGCAGCGCCGGATGCCCGCGCGCAACGCCTGCGGATCCGGAAAGCTCGCCGCCGTCATGAAACCGATCAGCCCCGCACGCGCAACCGCCGCGACATACCCCGGATCGGCCAGCCACATCAGGCCGCTGGCGACGATCGGCAGGCGGATGCCGTAGAGGTCGGTGATGCGGGTCTTGAAGGGCATGCTCATTGCCGTCATTTCAGCACGACGAGCGCATCGGCTGCGACCACGCCGGCGGCGTTGACGAACAGCGGATTGATGTCGATTTCGGCGATGCGGTCGGCATGGTCGGCGGCGAGCAGCGACAGCCGCGAGAGGGCGTCGGCCAGCGCGGCGATGTCGCACGGCGGCCTGCCGCGGTAACCCTGCAGCAGCCTGACGCCCTTGATTTCGTGGATCATCGCCGTCGCGGTCTCGCAGTCGAAGGGCGCGAAGCGGTGGGTGACATCGTGCATGATTTCTGTGAACACGCCGCCCAGGCCGAAGGCGATTACCGGGCCGAAATGCGGGTCGTTGACGACGCCGAGGATGACTTCTTCGCCGGCGGCCATCTGCTGTACCAGCACGCCGCCGATGCGCGCATCGGGTTTGTACTGTTTGGCCGCGGCCAGCACTTCGCGCGCCGCCTGCTTGAGGCCGTCGAGGCTGGTGATGTTGAGGCGGATCACGCCGGCCTCGGTCTTGTGCGGGATGTCGGCGGATTCGACTTTCACCGCCAGCGGGAACGGCAGCGGGGCCGCACCGAGTTTTTCAATCGCGTCCGGCGCCAGCAGTGTTTCGCCGGTGACCGGGATGCCGTAGGCCTGCAACAGCGCTTTCGCAGCATGTTCGCCCAGCGTGCCGGCAGCCGGCAGATCGAGTTGCTGCGGGGCGACGGCGCGTTTGCCGGCGCGCGCACGCGCCGCCGCAAAGACGCGGCGCTTGCGGGCGAAGTCGGTCAGCGCGGCCATCGCATCAACCGTGCGGCCCGGTGCCAGAATGCAGGGCACGCCATTGCGCTCCAGGTACATCATCGCCTCGCGGTTGTCATCGGGCGAAGTAGGCCAGTTCAGCAGCAGCGGCTTGTCCACGCCCTTGAGCATTTCGACCAGGCCTTCGGCCCAGGCCCGGGTGACGCTGCCGCGCGGCGAGCGGGCGACGATGGAGTCGATGTTGGGATCGGCCAGCACTTCCCGCATGGTCCTGGTGTACGAGGCGAAGTTGTCGTTGTAGCCCTGCGCGGTGGTGTCGATCGGGTTTTCGATGGAGGCATAGGCGACGACGATGCCGCGCAGGGTCTCGCGCGTGGCGTCGGTCAGGCGCGGCAGCGTCAGCCCGCGCGCCGTGCAGCGGTCGGCGAGCAGCACGCCGGCGCCGCCGGACAGCGTCATCACGCCGACGCCGTTGCCGCGCGGCAGTTTCCTGCAGCGAAAAGCCTTGCAGTAATCGACCAGGTCGTCGACGTCCTGCACTTCGATGAAGCCGCCTTCGCGGAATGCCGTGCGGAACAGTTCATAACCGGCGGTCAGCCGCGCGGTGTGCGAGGTGGCGGCCCTGCTGCCGACGTCGGTGTTGCCGACCTTCCATACCAGCACCGGCTTGCCGAGTTCGAGTGCGCGCGCACCGAGACGGCGCAGGCGGTGGCCCTCGGTGGTGCCTTCCAGAAACGCGGTGAGGATTTCGACATCGGGACGCTCGATCAGGTGCTCCATCCAGTCGAGCGCGGTGAGGTCGGCCTCGTTGCCGGTGGAAATGACATGGTTGAAGCCGAGGCCGTAATAACACGCGACGGCGACCACGCCGAAACCGAAACCGCCGGACTGGGTGACCATCGCGATCGGGCCGGGCTGCAGCGTCTTCAGCTGCAGCGTGCCGCCGAAGCCGAGGCGGAAATCCTGATCGAGGTTCATCACGCCCAGGCAGTTCGGGCCGACCACACGCACGCCGCTGAGCTTGATCGCGGCCAGCAGTTTTTCATTGAGCGCCTTGCCCGCTTCCCCGGCCTCGCTGAAGCCGGCGGAGAGCACGACGGCAAACGGTATGCCCGCCTTGCCGCACTGTTCGATGGCGCCGGGGACCAGGTGACCGGCGACCGCGATCAGCGCAATGTCGCAGGGCTGCGGTACTGCGGCGATGTCCGGATAACAGGGCAACCCTTTGACCTCGGCGTATTTCGGATTGACCGGATAGACCTTGCCCTTGAATCCGTATTCGGTCAGCAGCTTGATCGGCTGGCCGCCGATGCGCGAGAGATCGGTGGAGGCGCCGATGATCGCGACGCCGCGCGGGTCGAGCAGGCGGGAGAGATCGGGAGCGGCGGTTGTACTCTTGAGGACGGCGGACATTTCAGGCAGTCAATCCGTGCGCATGTTGGCGGCTTTTACCAGATTCGCCCATTTGGCGATTTCGCTGCGGATGAAAGCGGTGAATTCCTCCGGCGAATTGCCGACCGGTTCGGCACCCTGGCCGGACAGTTTTGCCACGACATCCGGTGCGCGCAGCGCCTTGACGGCTTCAGCGTTGAGCCGGGCGATAACGGGCTTCGGCGTCGCCGCCGGGGCGAGCAGGCCGTACCAGCCGCTGGCGCTGTAGCCGGGCAGGGTTTCGGCAATGGTCGGCAATTCGGGCAGCAGGGCGGAACGTTTGGCGCTGGTGACGGCGAGTCCACGGACCTTGCCTGACTTGATATGCGGCGTGATGATCAGGCTGTTCTCATAACTCATGTCGACTTCGCCGGACACCAGCGCGACCAGCGCCGGTGCGCCACCCTTGTAGGGCACGTGGGTAATGCTGACCTTGCCCGTCAGTTTCAGCAGTTCGCCGGCGAGGTGGGTGATCGTGCCGTTGCCCGAGGACGCGTAGTTGAGTTTTCCGGCTCCCGATCTGGCCAGTGCCAGCAGTTCCCTGACGTTTTTGGCGGGTACCGAGGGATGGACGACGAGGATGCTGGTGACCGACACGCTCTGGGTTATCGGTGCCAGGTCGCGCAGCGTGTCGTAGCCGAGTTTCGGATTCAGGCTCTTTGCCACGGCGAGGCCGCCGATGGTGCCCATGACGATGGTGTAGCCGTCGGGCGCAGACTTCGCCACCTGTTCGGTGCCGATCGCGCCGCCGGCGCCGCCGCGATTCTCGACCACGATCTGCTGGCCCAAACCCTCGGCCAGTTTGGGCGCGACCAGCCGCGACACGACGTCGGTGGGACCGCCGGGCGGGAACGGCACGATCAGGCGTACCGGTTTGACGGGATACTGCTGCGCGGCGGCCGGCAGCATCAGCGGAATCAGCAGCAGCGACAACAGGGCGAGGTGTTTGTTCATGATGCGCCTCCTCATGGTTCCAATCGTTATTGGTCGACATGCGCCGTCAGGACCATCGACGGGCGCCGTGCAAATGTTTCGTACCAGCGGGCGATGCGGTCGTGGCCGGTGCGCCAGTCCAGGGCGGCAAAGCGGAAGTCAATATAGCCCAGTGCGCAGGCGATGGCGACATGGCCGATGCTCACCGGGTCGGCCGCAAGCGCTGCAGCCTCATGTTCGAGCGCGGCGACCGCATTGCGCACCTTCAGTTCGAAAGCCGCCAGGATCTCCGGCGACTGCTGCGGTTGCGGACGCAGCGTCTCATTGCGCCACAGCATCAGGTTGTCGGTCAGGTTATTGCCCAGCGCGTGGCGTCGCAGCGCCGTCCAGCGCGCAGGACCGGATTCGGGAAACAGGCGCGGTCCGCCGTGCAGGCTGTCGAGGTATTCGCAGATGACTGCCGAGTCATAGAGCGCACTGCCGTCGTCGAGCAGCAGCGTCGGTATTTTGCCGGTCGGGTTGACCGGCAGCAGGTCGACATTGGGTTTGGTCATCGCGACGACGGTGCGCACACATACGATGCGTTCGGCGAGCCCGCACTCGTGCGCGAACACCATCACTTTGCGCACGAACGGCGAACGCGACGACCAGTACAGTTTCATGCGCCGAGCCGCCGCATGTATTCGATGATGGTGTCGGCAACCGCAGCCGGCTGTTCGGGCAGCAGCGCATGTGCGGCGTTGTCGATTCTGGCAATGGTCACGCGGTCGGCGCCCCACTGGTCGCGGTAGCAGTTCACGCTCTCCGGTGGCGACAGCGGGTCCTGCAGCGACAGCACATCGAGCACCGGTGCGTTGCCTGCCGTCCACCATTCCGGCTTCGGCGTCGCTTCGGTGGCGGCGCGTTCGGCGTGCATGACGGCTTCATCCCAGCCGTCGAGCCAGACGCGGGCGTCGTTACCCGGTGCGAAGAACACGTGCTGCAGGTGTTTCAGCCGCACGTCTTCGGGCAGATCCATCTGGTGGCAGCGGTTGATCGAGTCGCGCAGCTCCTGCGCGAGCGGCCAGGTGTGAGTGGCGGCGAGCAGCACGACGGCGCGCACCAGTCGCGGATAATCCGCCCCCATGGCACGCGCGACGAAATTGCCAAACGCATGGCCGGCGACCACCGTCGGTTCGCCACCGTCGTGTTCGATGACCGCGGCGATGTCGCGCGCGTAGTGATGCAGCGTGATGCCGGTCAGCGGGCCGCTGCTGCCGCCGCGGCCGCGCGGCTCGGGGCACAGTACGCGGTAGCCGGCCGTCGCCAGCCGCTGCGCGATGTCGAAAAAATCAGCGGCACCGCGCCCCAGCGAGGGCATCATCACGATGCGCGGCCCGTTGCCGAACGCGTGAACTGCGATGTGGACTGAATCGTACTCGACGGCGTAAGTCTGGGCGGGCGGCATCGGCGGAAGTCGCAGAAAATCAGCAGGAAGATGATTCTACCGCGGCCGTCTGCGGCATCGTATCAGCGTTCCATCATATGGTGGTTAACGGTAGCTTCGATGCCGGAGTTCATTGCGCAGCTGCGTCCCGGCGTGTCTTCGAACCCGCCCCGGGGTTGGCAGCGGAGAACGACGCGCACCCGACGGCGATCATCAGCCGGGCGGTGCGCCGCCCACTGTGCCGGGCTGGACGGCAGGGATCGCAGTTGGATCTGGCGCCATGCGGTGTGCGGTCGGCGGTCGGGGAGATACGGCTGCGTTCGCGCGCCGGGCCACCGGCAGGCGCACGACAAATTCGCTGCCACAGCCTTCGCCGTCGCTGAACGCCTGCACGCTGCCGCCCTGGATCTCCGTCAGCCGCCGCACATAGGCGAGGCCAATGCCCAGGCCGCCCCTGTACTTGTCCCTGGCGGCATCGAGTCGGGTAAACAAGTCGAATATCCGGGTCAGCATGTCCGTTGGTATGCCGATGCCGTTGTCCTTCACCTTGATCACCACCGTCGTGGCATCCTGCTGTTCGATGGACAGACGGATCCGGCCGCGCTTCGGCGTGTAGCGGGCGGCATTGTTCAGCAGGTTGGTGAGGATCTGCGTCAGCCGCGCGGCATCGCCGTTAACCCGTGTTGGCGCCGGCGTCAGCGCGACCTCCAGCACATGCTGGCGTTGCTCGAACAGCGGCCGCACGGTCTCCACTGCAAAGCGCGCAATTTTTCCGATATCGGTCGGCACATTGCGCACCAGAAATTCGCCGCGCCGCATCAGCGAAAGCTCGCCGAGATCGTCGATCAGGCGCCGTATGTAAGCGGCTTGGTCCATCACGATCCTCGCCGCTTTTTCGCGGTCCGCGGCGGCGAGGTCGGGTCGGCGCAACAATTCCGCGGAATAAGCGACGGCCGCCAGGGGGCTGTGCAGCTCGTGGGCGAGCGTAGTCAGGAATTCATCTTTGTGACGGTCCGCGTCTTCGAGAGCGCGGGCGTGCTGGCGGAGTTTGCTTTCCAGCTGTTGCTGGCGGGAAATGTCGCGCACTACGCTGGCCACGTACAGGCCCCCAGCCGTTGGCAGCGGGCTCAGCGCGATGTCGATCGGGACCTCGCTGCCATTCTTGCGTCGGCCGACCGCGACGAACTTGCTGCCCATGGAACGTGGCTGCGAGTTCTCGAAATAGCGGCGGCGATATCCGGCGTATCGCGTCCGCATTTCTGCGGGCAGCAGCAGTTCTACCGGCTGGTTGAGCAGTTCGTCGCGCCGATAGCCGAACAGTTTTTCGGTCTGCGTGTTGAGGTGAACGATGACGCCAGCGCTGTTGATGATGATGGCGGCGTCGCAGGCGGCATCAAAGAACAGGCTGCTCAGCAGTTCGGTTTGCCGGAACGCCTGCATAAACTCGTCGCTACCAGCCTCATCGGCACCTTCCTTTGAACCGGTGAACCCCGTCGAATCCGTCATGATGATGCCCAATTTCGGGTGCCGAATACTCGTATCTGCATTTTACCCACTTTCAGCGTTGTTGTTGATCCTGATATGCATCGCTTGGACACGCAGCCTGCAAGGCCGACCTGATTTTCAGAAGAAGAAGAAGTCTAAAAAACCAATGTTGCAAGATTTCGCATGACCTGCACTTAATCCAGATCAACTGTGCCGGCAACGGACCTCTTTACTGAATTGTTACGGGATGCAACGCACGTCTGCCAGCGGACAACGGTCAATTATTGATGCGTTGGGTGGCGTCATTGGCGACTGGCTAATGCATCCCGGGTCTGATTTTGAACTGCATGTACCCGGCGGTTTACGTTGTGCACAATTACGGTGCGATCGGTGAACACGGCGGGGCGTAGCGTAGAATGCGCTGATGAAAACCCCCAAGCGCCTGCAGTCCCTGCTCGAAGAGGGCCTGATCGATTCGGTGGTGCGCCAGTTGATGAGCGGCAAAGAGGCCACCGTCTACGTGGTTCGCAGCGGCGGCACGACGCTCTGCGCCAAGATCTACAAGGAAGCCACGCACCGCAGCTTCCGCCAGGCCGTTGATTACACCGAGAACCGCCGCGTCAAGAACTCGCGCCAGGCCCGTGCCATGGCCAAGGGCACCCGCTACGGCCGCCAGCAGCAGGAGGCGGTTTGGCAGCGCGCCGAGGTGGATGCGCTGTACCGCCTGGCCGCGGCCGGCGTGCGCGTGCCGACGCCGCATAATTTTCTTGATGGTGTGCTGCTGATGGAACTGGTCGCCGACGAGCATGGCGAGGCCGCGCCGCGGCTGAACGATGTGGCGTTGACGCCGGAGCAGGCGCACGAGTATCACGCGCTGCTGCTGCAGCAGGTCGTGCGCATGCTGTGCGCCGGCGTCATCCACGGCGACCTGTCGGAGTTCAATATTCTGCTGGGGGCGGACGGCCCCGTAATCATCGATCTGCCCCAGGCGGTGGATGCCGCCGGCAACAACCACGCCTGCCGCATGCTGCTGCGCGATGTGGACAACCTGCGCGACTACTTCGGCCGCTACGCGCCGGAGCTGCTGCCGACCCGGTTCGGGCCCGAGATCTGGGACTTCTACGAACGCGGCGCGCTGACGCCCGACACTGCGCTGAGCGGCCGCTTTGAGCAAGCTGCCGGGACGGTGGATCTGGCCAGCGTCATGCGCGAGATCGACGACGCGCGCGCCGAAGAGGCCGCGCGCCTGCTGCGGCTGCAGCCGGCAGGCTGACGGCTCGGCGCGACCTGCAGCCCGGCGGCAGCAGGCGCAGGGAACGAGCCCTTATTTCTGGTCGCCGCAGATTGCCTTGGCCTTTTCCATGGCGTACTGGACGTGGTTGAAGCCGGGGACGTTGAATGTCTTGTCGTCGTCGCGGAAGATGAACGGATGCTCGCCCTGGTCCCGGTACAGCGCGAACAGCGCCTTGAAGTCCATGCCCGGCGTGAATGTCCGGGTGAGGAATGCATCGACGGCTTTCTGGGCGACGGTGATGGCTTCGGGAAGGGATACGTATTCGCCGATACGCCGTACCTGCGCATCCGGCGCCAGATTCTGGCTGATGCCTTCAACATAAAATGTCATGCTGTTTCCTTGTTCGGGGTGCGGTGGTCGCGACCGCCATCACTTTGCATCGCGGCCGCTCCGCCGTCAATCCTTGACAAAGCGCGGAATAATATTCGACGCATGCCGGCATGGCCGAACATCAATCCGCTCTGATATTCGATGCGCCGATTTCGTGCTCGCTTTCGACCAGCGCCCACACCCGCCTGAACGGGCCGCGGTTTCGCAGCAGCTCACTGCCGGCATCCGCGGCGAGTTTTTCCTCTATCCACAGCGGCTTGCCCATGCACGCTGCCGCATGGGCGCGGCGCGCGTTCTCTTCGAACAGAAAGGTGCCGCCGACGCATTCCTCCACCGTCGCGCCGGTGACCGCCGCACCGTGTGCGCGCAGCAGCACTGCGCGGTGTGGCCCCAGCGTTCGGGCGAGGGCCATGCCCCGATCGGCATTGGTTACCAGCCGCGGGTCATCGTAAACGGGAATGCCGTCATGGAACAGCGTGCCCATCAGGTGGATCGGGCGCAATGCGTGCTCGCTGGTGGTGAACGCCGTCGAATGCAGTCCGTGATAATGGACTACGCTGCCGATGTCGGGCCGCGCCCTGAGTATTTCGAGATGGATCGGAAATTCGCCGGGCAAGTCGCCTGTGCCGGCGACTTTGCGGCCCCGCAGGTCGACTACCAGGAAATCTTCGGCCACTGCGCGCGGCCCCAGCGAATGGCGCGCGAGCAGGAACAGGTCGGAATCGGGGATGCGCGCGCTGAGGTGACCGAAGCCCTCGATGAAGCCGCGGCGGTAGAGGAAATGCCACGCTTTCAGCAGTTTGCCGATCAGCTCGTCGGGCGCGTGCATTGCAGGCGCCGGATCAGAGGATTTTTTCGCCGAACTTTTTCAGCGCCGGCTCCGACAGCGTCAGCCCGAGTCCCGGCTGTTCCTTCAGCGTCAGCATGCCGTTGGCGATTTGCGGCGGATCAGTGAACAGTTCCGCCTGCAGCGGATCGCGCTCGGGGTCGGTGAAGGATTCGACGATGCAGCCCGCGGGGCTGCCGGCGACGATGTGGGCGTGGATGAAGCAGTCGTGGTGCGGGGCGACCTGCACCTGGTTCAGTTCGCACAGTGCGGCGAGTTTGCGGCCCGTGGTGAAGCCGCCCATCATCGTGCAGTCGAACTGCAGGATCTGGATCGCGCCGTCCTCGACCAGGTCGCGGCAGCCGTAGGCGGTCAGTTCGCTTTCGCCGGCCGACAGCGGGATGCTGGTTTGCGCGGCGAGTTTTCTCAGTTCGCGGTGGTCATCGGCCCAGCGCACCGGTTCTTCCAGCCAGCGCGGGTTCAGCGGCAGCATTTCCCGTGCGGCCTGGATTGCCGTGGGCAGGTCCCAGGCGCGGTTGACGTCGACCATCAGGTCGTTGTCCGGGCCGATAATTTCCCGAACGAGTGCCAGCCGCTGCAGGTCTTCCTTCAGCGAGACCCCGCCGACCTTGGCCTTGAAGCCCCGGTGGCCCTGCGCCTTCAGCATCTGCATTTCATCCTTCAGTTCCGCCATGGTTTTGCCGTCACGGTAATAGGCGCAGGTCACGTAGCAGGGGATCTCGCTGCGAAAACCGCCGAACAGCCGGAACAGCGGCAGTTTCGCTGCCTTGCCGATGATGTCCCAGGCGGCAATATCCACCGCGGCGGCGATGCGCACGATGGCCTCGCGCGTCCAGCCGCGTTCGGAGGCGACGCGTTGCGCGGTCAGCCAGAACAGCCTGCTGTGCAGTTTTTCCGGCGCCAGCGGGTCCTCGCCGATGATGTATTCGGCGATGCCGGTCTTGAAGGCCTTGATTGCGGCTTCGATCGGCGTGTAGCTGGTGGCGATGCCGATGCCCTGGATGCCTTCGTCGGTGTGCATGCGCACCAGGATTTCGTTGGCCTTGGGTACGATGAAATGGCTGACCCAGTGCGGCCGGCTGTCATCGGGGGCGCGCAGGATATAGATCTCGAGCTTGGTGATTTTCATGGGGGGATCCGGGCGGATGGTTAAGGGTAGGCGGTGAGCAGTGATGGTGCAGTTTAACGTTTTCCATTCGCCAGTTGCCGGCTTTCCGGCATACCGCGCAACTTGAGCGTCGCCAGCGGGCCGAACAGCGCGGCGACGCCCAGCGAGCACCAGGCGAGGCCCCAGGCCAGCACTTCGGTGTCGGGCCGCAATGCGCGCGTGGCGTCGAGGACAGCGCCGAACACCCAGGGAGAAATCGCGCCGGCGCCGAAGCCGATCACCGAGCGCACCGAATATGCGGCGCCGAGATAACGCGGCGGCACCAGTTCGGTCACCGCTGTTGAATACACCGACGAGTCGCCGATGGCGAGGAAGCTGTGGATCGAAGCGATGATCACCAGCAACCAAAGCGGCAGTTGCACCAGCCAGCCCAGTGCGAAACACAGCGACATGCTGCTGACGGACATCAGCAAAATGGTCGCGGTGCGCCCATAGCGGTCGGACAGCCAGCCGCCGGCGATGCTGCCGCCCATGCTGGTGACGTAGGTGATGGCCGTCAAACCCGCGCCGAGGCTGGCCGCCTGCAGCAGCGTGCTGCCCGCGAGCGCGGCGGAGGCTGCAAGGAATGCCGGCAGCCAGGCCTTCAGGCCCAGCAGTTCCCAGGAGTGGAACGAGTAGGCCCAGGTCACCAGCATCGCAGGCCGGTTTTTCAGGACCACCGGGATCGGGTTGGCCCGGGGCTGCTCGGCGGGTGCAGTGTGGATGATGTTCGGCGTGTGACGCAGCGCGTAGACGGCAAGCAGCGCGCCCAGCACCGGGCCGCCGGCGTTGACGATCAGCGCCCCGCGCCAGCCGATCAACGGCGCGACAGCACCGGTCAGCAGCAGCGAGATCGCGTAGCCGGCAGACGCCGCCGCCAGGTAGAAACCCATCGAGCGGCCGCGGCTGCCAGCCTGGAAACGTTCGGAGATCAGCGTCAGCCCGGGCGTGTACGAACCGCCGGAGAACAGGCCGGTCAGGCCGTAGAGCAGCGCGGCCGACCGGAAATCATGCGCGACCAGCGCAAAGACCATCGCAGTGATGCTGGCCGCGATGCTGGAGGCGAGGAACACGCGCCGCGCGCCGTAGCGGTCAGCGAGAAAGCCGATGGTGAACAGCGAGAACAGGTAGCCGAAATGCCAGCACGACTGGATCAGGCCGGCCTGGCTTGCGCTCAGGCCCCATTCGGGCACCACCAGCGGCATCACCGCGGCATAGGCGGTGAAGATGAGGGCGAAACCGGCGCGGCTTGCGCACAGCCAGAGCAGCCAGGGGAGATCTTTGCCGCGGTGGGTTGCGTTCACGACGGGCGTTGGCGTGATTACTTGCCGAGGAACTTGGGCGGACGCTTTTCCTTGAATGCGGCGACGCCTTCCTTATGGTCGTGCGTCAGGCGCACGATGCCGGAGGCCAGCGTTTCCATTTCGCAGAGTTGCTCCAGTGTCGGCACGGCCATGGCCTGGAACATTTTCTTGGCGAGCGCCAGCGCATAGGTCGCCGACTCCGCGAACTCGGTGGCCAGCGCCAGCGCTGCGGATTCCAGTTCGGCATCGGGCACCACGCGCGATACCAGGCCGAGGCTCTTCGCTTCGGTGGCGTCGATCGGGCGCGCCGTGTAAACCAGTTCCTTGGCCTGCGCGATTCCCAGGCGCTGGGTCAGAAAAAACACCGCACCGCCGTCGGGAACGACGCCGACTTTCTTGAAGGCCATCGAAAACCTGGTGGTGTCGGAGGCGACGATCAGGTCGCAGGCCAGTGCCAGTGCATTGCCGATGCCGTAGACCGGTCCGCGGGTGGCCGCGATCACCGGCTTCTCGAGGTTGTACAGCGCGATGATGGTGCGATGGCGCTTCTGCGAGCGTGCACGGCCGGAGACGATGTCGGATTTCGCCATGTTGGACACATCGCCGCCGGAGCAGAACGCGCGGCCTTCGCCCTTCAGCACCACTGCGCGGATTTCGTCTTCGGCGGCGATGGCGTCGATGTGTGCGAGCAGTGCGTCCCACATCGCGTCCGACATCGCGTTGAGGCAGTCCGGGCGGTCCAGCGTCAGCGTCGCGATGCCGCTGCTTTTTTCGAGGCGGACGTTCATTTCAGCCCCTCACCCCCGACCCCCCTCCCGGCGTCTGCGGGGCGCGGGGAGGTATCAGCGCCCTCTTTTTGCAAAGAGGGCGGGGTATCAGATGGAATCCCATGGGAACACGTCGGCGGTGCGTTCGACCGGGTTGTAGAACGCGTTCTTCAGCGCCGGATACATGTGCTCGGCGCAGCGCTCCGGCGTCCAGCCGTCGGCACGATGGATGCCGCGCAGCGGGCGCGACTGGCTCATCAGGAAGATTTCGTTTTTGCGGGTGGCGAACACCTGCGCGTTGACGCCCTTGGCAGCGTCGCTCAACAGGAACACCGCCAGCGGCGCGTTGTGTTCGGGTGTGACCTGCTTGCGCTGTTCGATGCGCGCGGCGGTTGCCGGATCCTTAGCCGGGATCGATGCGGTCATCCGCGTCCACGCCACCGGCGCGATGCAGTTCGAGCGGACGTTGAAGCGTGACATGTCCACTGCGATCGCCTTCGACAGCGCGACCATGCCCAGCTTGGCCGCGCCGTAGTTGGCCTGGCCCATGCCGCCGATCAGGCCGGAGGTGGAGGTCATATGCACGAAGGCGCCGGATTCCTGCTTGCGGAAATGGTCGGCCGCATGGCGCGCACAGTTGAAGGCGCCTTTCAGCATGACGTTCACGACCGAATCCCAGTCGCTCTCCGACATCTTGTGGAAAATCACATCGCGCAGGATGCCCGCATTGTTGACCACGCCATCGATGCGGCCGAAGTTGTCCATCGCGCACTGGATGATTTTCGCGGCGCTCGAAAATTCGGCGACGCTGTCGTAGCTGGCTGCGGCTTCGCCACCGGCTTTTTTGATGTCATTGACCACTTCCTGTGCGGGCGTCTGGTCGCCGCCGGCACCGTCGAGTGCGACGCCGATGTCGTTGACCACCACTTTCGCGCCGTGTGCCGCCGCCATCTTGGCGATCGCTGCACCGATGCCGCGACCGGCGCCGGTGACGACGACGACTTTGCCTTCCATCATTTTCGGGTCTGCCATGATGTCCTCTGTCGATATATCATAACTAATTGTTTATAAAACGATTTTTATGCAATCTCGGCGCGGCCGTTGTTGAGCACGGTGACACCGCGCGCCGGCACGGTGGCACGGAACGAGACCACCTTGCCAGCCACCCACATTTCGGTGCGGATGGTTTCGCCCGGATACACCGGCGAGGAGAAGCGGCCCGACATGCTTTTCAGGCGCAGCGGGTCGTAACCGCAGACGGTTTTCACCAGCGCGTGGCCGACCACACTGAACGTGGCCCGACCGTGCAGGATCGGCATCTTGAAGCCCGCTTTCTTCGCATATTCGGGATCGGCATGCAGCGGATTGTAATCACCCGACAGGCGGTAGATCAGTGCGGCCTGCGGCAGCGTGGCCAGATCGCAGCTGAGCTGCGCCGGCGCGTCGGGTATCGGATGCGGTGCCTGCACCGGACCCGAAGGCCCGCCGAAGCCGCCGTCGGCGCGGCAGAACGTGGTCGAGGTCAGCGAGCAGATCAGTTCATTGCTGGCCTTGTCGCGCACGTCGCAGGCCGTCAGCAGCAGCGCGCCCTTGTCGCGGCCCTTGTCGAGCACGGCGGTGACGCGGGTCTTGCCGACGATCGCGCCTGCGACCGGCAGCGGCTTGTGGATCACGAACCCCTGCTCACCGTGAACGACGTGGCTGCGGGTCACGCCGGTCCCGGGCTCGGCATGCCACGGTCCGGGATAGCCGAGGATGATCGCCATCGTCGGCAGCGCCTTCAAGTTCTCTTCGTAGACGAATTGCAGCTGATTGGGGTCGACCGGGTCGGCGCCGAGGCCGACGCCGAGCGCGTAGAGGATGGTATCGCGCGTGCTCAGCTGTTGTTCAACTTGTGGAATGTCCCAATTGAGCAGCTTCTGGTAATCGATCGGCATGGTCGTTCTCAGCATGAGCGGCCGGGACGCTGTAAAGCGTTGATTGCCGCATGAAGTATGGTGTGTGCAGAATTCTTCGTGGCTATACTATCATGACCCTGATGCGTTCATGGATTGCGACCGCATTGTGAGCGCACGTGCAGAACAGCGAGCCTGACTGTGCGCACGGCGAATGGCATCATGCACTGCCCGGAGGAGAACCAATGCCGAAGAAACTGACTGCAACCCAGATCCGCGACTACCGTGCCGACGGTTACGTCTATCCGCTCGATGCGCTGAGCGTGGCGGATGTCGCGTGCTATCGTGAGGCGCTGCGCCAGACCGAAGAACATCTTGGCGGCTCGCTGATGGCGATCGACAAGAAGTACCGCGGCAACCTGCATTTCATGTGCAAGTGGGTGGACGAACTCGCCCGCACGCCGGCGATCCTCGATGCCGCCGAGGACCTGCTCGGCCCCGACCTGCTGCTCTACACCAGCCGTTTCTTTATCAAGGAACCGCACAGCGAAGGCATTGCCGCATGGCACCAGGATTCGACTTACTTCGGCCTGCGCCCGTTCGATCATGTCACGGCCTGGGTGGCGCTCAGCAATGTGACGGCCGAAGCGGGTCCGGTGGAGTTTGCAGTCGGCAGCCACATTCGCGGCCAGTTGCAGCAGAAAAGCGGCCTGATCAAGAACAGCGTCAACACCGCGGGGCAGATCATCGTCGAATGGTTCGACCAGGCCGCGATCGACCGCGCGATCCTCAGGCCGGGGCAGTTTTCGCTGCACCATACCTGTGTCGTGCACCAGTCGCAGCCCAACCGTTCGGATGAGCGGCGGATCGGGATCGCGCTCAGTTACATCCCGACGCGCACGCGCTACATCGGCAGGCGCCGGATGCCGGCTTGCCTGGTGCGCGGCAAGGATGACTACAGCCATTTCGACCTGCAGCCGCGGCCACAGGTGGATTTCGGCGAGATCGAGATGCAGCGCCACGACACCACGTTCAAGGCCTACATCGAGTCGTTCTACGAACAGCTGGGCGAAGCAGAGAAGGATCTGCCGCAGGACGCTGCGGCAGGGATGGTGTATTAGCACACAAGGCATCGCCAATTTCTGTAAAACTCGCGGCCGGCCAGATTGTAGTGGCGACCGCCAAAAAGGGATCCCCCATGCGCCTAATGAGCCGGTTTGTGTCCGTTGCTGTTCTTGCGTCTGTTGCGACTTTTGCCGGAGCACAGGGTTATCCGGCAAGGGCAGTGCGTGTGATCGTGCCGTTTCCGCCTGGCGCCGGCGTCGACATCGTCACCCGCGCCGTCAGTGGCAGGCTGGGCGAGGCGCTGGGCCAGCAGCTGATCGTCGACAATCGCGCCGGCGCCGGTGGCATCGTCGGTGCAGAAGTCGCGGCAAAATCGCCCGCCGATGGTTACACGCTGTTCATGGGCACGGCCGGAATTCTCACGGTCATCCCGCACATCAACAGCAAGGCGCCGTATTCCCCGGAACGGGATTTCGCACCGGTTTCGCTGGTTGCCAGCGTGCCGAGCCTGCTCGTCGTGCATCCATCGCTGCCCGTAAACTCGGTCAAGGACCTGATTGCGCTGGCGCGTGCCAAGCCCGGTGCGATCAATTACGCGTCCACCGGCAACGGCACGCTGCCGCACCTGGCCGCCGAGTTTTTCAAGGCGCAGGCGAAAATCAACATGGTGCATGTGCCCTACAAAGGAAGCGCGCCGGCAACAACGGATCTGCTGGGCGGGAACGTCGAGGTGTTTTTTGGCAACGTGTTGTCGGTGATCGGCCCGGTCCGGAGCGGTCGCCTGCGTGCGCTGGCGGTGACCAGCCTGCAGCGGCAGGCTGTCGCGAAGGATGTCCCGACTCTGGCCGAGTCGGGATTCCCGGGATTCGAGGCGGGTACCTGGTTTGGCCTGCTGGTGCCAACCGGGACGCCGCGCGACATCATTGCGCGATTGCACACTGACATCGCGAAAACGGTGCGGCTGCCCGACGTGCAGGAGCGGCTCGCAGGGCAGGGGGCGACCACGATCGGCAATACACCGGAGCAGTTCGCCGCCTATATCAGGTCCGAATCCGCCAAATGGGCGAAGGTGCTCAAGACTTCGGGTGTCCGCGCCGACTGAACCAGGCATTCAAGGAAGCCGCATGGAAGTCACCCGGACGCTGGCCCGCTACATCGTGCAGTCGAAGCCTGGGGATATTCCGGTGCCGGTAAGACATGAGGCGGCGCGCGCGCTGCTCAACTGGTCCGGCTGTGCAATCGGCGCGTCCCGCCACGAAACGATTGAAAACATGCTGGCGGCGGTTTTGCCGTTCGCCGGACCAGCGCAGGCCGGCATTCTCGGTCGCAGCGAGCGCGTCGACATTCTGCATGCCGCGTTGGTCAACGGTGTGAGTTCCCATGTGTTTGATTTCGACGACACTCATGCGCGTGCCATTCATCCCAGTGCGCCGGTGTATCCGGCGCTGCTGGCGCTGGCCGAATGGAAGGGCATCAGCGGCGCCGACCTGGTACATGCTTTCGTTGTCGGCGTTGAGGCGGAATGTCGCGTGGGCCTCTCGGTGTTTCCCGAGCATTACAACGTTGGCTGGCATATCACCGGCACCGCTGGAGTGTTTGGCGCGGCGGCAGCGGCAGGCAAGCTGCTCGGGCTGAACGAGCAGCAGATGGCGTGGGCACTGGGCATAGCGGCGACGCAGTCATCAGGTCTGCGCGAAATGTTCGGCTCGATGTGCAAGAGCCTGCATCCGGGGCGTGCGGCTCAGAACGGGCTGATGGCGGCGTTGCTCGCATCGAGGAATTTCACCAGCTCCGAGCAGGCCATCGAGGCGAAACGCGGTTTCGGTCATGTGATGTCGACCAGGTTCGATCCGTCGGTCATTACTGCGGAGTGGGGTCAGCGCTATGAGTTGTCCTCGAACATGTACAAGCCGTTTGCCTGCGGCCTTGTTGTGCAGGGTACGATTGACGGCTGTATCCAGTTGCGCAACGAATACAAACTTGCGCCGGAGATGATTGAGCGCGTGGATCTCAGGGTTTCCCCGATCGTGCTCGAACTCACGGCCAAGGAAAATCCGCAAACGGGGCTCGAGGGCAAGTTCAGCGTGTTTCATGCGGCGGCCGTGGCATTGCACTTCGGCATGGCGGGCGAGGCGCAGTTCAGCGATGCCTGCGTACTCGATCCCTCGGTCGTGGCGCTGCGCCGCAAAGTGAAAATCGAGGCCGACACCAGCATCGGCCGGGTGCAGTCCCATGTGTTCATCCGGCTGAAGGACGGCCGCACCCTGGAGCGCCGCGTCGAGCATGCGCTGGGCACACTGGAGCGGCCGATGAGCGACGCCGATCTCGAAACCAAGTTTCGCGCGCTGGTCGACGGCATCCTGACCCGGCAACAGTGCAATGACGTAATCCGGCTGTGCTGGGGGGTGGAGGAAATTCCGGATGCCGGCGCCATCGCGCGCGCGGCGGCCGCGTATCCAATATGAAAATCACGCTGCTCGGCACCGGCAGTCCGTTGCCAGCGCTGAAACGCGCTTCATCGAGTTATATGGTCGAAGTCGGCCACGACGTCGTGCTGATTGACCACGGACCGGGTTCTTTTCAGCGGCTGATGCAGGCGGGCAAGCGGGCGACCGACATTACGCACGTATTTCTGAGCCATCTGCATTTTGACCACTGCGCCGACCTGATCCGCCTGTTCCATCATCGCTGGGATGCCAGCGGCGACGACACGCCGCCAATGCGTATTCATGGTCCGGACGGCACGCAGCAATTCATCGACCGGGTATTCGGTACGCAGGGCGCGTTTAGCCGGGACCTCAGGTCGCGCACCCAGCACCCGCTGAGCATCGGTGCGTATCGCGAGCGCGGCGGCACGCCGCCGCGCCCGTGGCCGGACACGCGTGTCACCGAGCTTGCCGGCCCGGGCGTGGTGGAGTTCGATGGCTGGCGCATCCTGCGCTGCGAGGTGCCGCATTTCCAGCCATATCTGGAAAGTTTCGGCTATCGCGTCGAAGCCGACGGCAAGTCATTTGTGTACACCAGCGACGTGAACCTCACGCTGCCGGAGGGCGCGCCGCCTGCACTCCGCGAGCTTGCACAGGGGGCCGACCTGCTGGTGCATTACCTCAACGCGTTCGCTTTCGAGGCCAAAGCCCCGGGCGGACTCGCCGGCCCGCGCTTCGTCGCGCGGCTGGCGAAGGAGGCCGGTGTGAAAACCCTGGTGACTTCGCATCACGGACCGTGGATAGATACTGACGACGTCCGCGCGCAGGTGCTCGCGGAAATCGGCACGGTTTACCGAGGGCGGGTGGTCTGGGGCGAAGATCTGATGGAGTTCGAGTTGTAACGGTTCCGGGTGCGGCGTCCAGGGCTTGCCGCCGTGCGGAGTCACACCTACAATGCGCCGCCGCAGTGCCCATGCACTGCGGACCAATCTGAGGAGAATTCCATGAAAACCATCACGTTCAGTGCCACCGTGTTTGCGGTGCTTGCCGCGGTTGCGGCACCAGCGCTCGCGCAGGGCACTGCTGCCGGCTATCCCAACAAGTCGCTGCGGCTGATCGTGCCGTTCCCGCCGGGCGGCGGCAACGACATTCTGGCGCGTACGCTGGGCCAGCGGCTGGCCGAAGTTGTCTCTCAGCAGGTCGTTGTCGACAATCGCGGTGGCGCCGGCGGTGCGCTTGGCGCAACCATCGCGGCCAATGGCACGCCGGATGGTTACACGCTGTTTCTGGGCAGTGTCGGCAACCTGGCGCAGAATCCGGCGCTGAAGCCGAACCTGCCCTACAACCCGGTGCGCGACTTCGCACCGGCCGCGCTGGTGGCGACTTCGTCGTTTATTCTCGCGGTGCATCCGTCGGTGCAGGCCAAGTCGGTGCAGGAACTGATCGCGCTGGCGAAGGCGAGCCCCGGCAAGCTGAACTACGCGTCGGCCGGCACCGGCTCGTCGCTGCACATGGCGGGCGAGCTGTTCAAGTATGCGACCGCGACCGACATGCTGCACGTGCCGTACAAGGGCACGGGTCCGGCGATGGCCGACCTGGTCAGCGGCAGGGTACAGCTGATCTTCAGCACGATGCCGCCGGCGTTGCCGCAGATCAAATCCGGCAAGCTGCGTGCCCTCGGGGTGACTACGGCGAAACGTGCTGCGGCTGCGCCCGAAGTGCCGACCATCGCGGAATCCGGGGTCAAGGGATTCAATGTCTCCAATTGGCAGGGCGTGCTGGCACCGGCGAAGACGCCGGCAGCGATCGTGCAGAAACTGAATCAGGACATCCTGGCGGCGCTGCGGTTGCCCGGCATGACCGAGGCGCTGGCGGCACAGGGGCTGGAGCCCGCCGGCGGCAAGCCGGAGGAATTCGGCGCGCTGATCAAATCCGAAATCACGAAGTACACCCAGGTGGTGAAAGCGGCGAAGATCAGCGTCGACTGATGCCGGCGGCGGGTGCGGCCGCCCGTGTGGTCGACGCGGGCGCTGCACTGCCGGTCAGGCCGGCTTCTGCAGCATTACGATGCGGTTGCTGTTGGTGCCGCGCTCGTTGTTGCCAACGCCCCAGATGTTCGAGGTCTTGGTGAATTTCTGGGTATTGATCAGGATGGCCTCTACGCGGAAACCGGCTGCAAGTCCCAGCGGTACCACGGCTTCATCGAGATTGACCGAGCCGCGCTGCACTTCGCCGACTTCGAACGCGACCCAGCCTTTGGGCCGCGTGATGCGGTAGAGCTCACACAGCACTTCCAGCATCACCGCCGACCACTCGTTGACGCTGGTCGCCATGGTGATGCCGGCGCCGATTTCCTCGGCGTCGAGGCTGTTGAACCAGCACCTGAGCCAGTTGTCCTTGGCGTACTGCACGACATTGAGGAACGGCGGCGAGGTCACCGTCAGCTGCACGCTGTTGTCGGCGATGTCCGCGGTTTCCCCGGCCGGCCCTTCGAAAAACAAGGCTTTCGCCGCGGCCTGCTGCAGCCGCCAGCGCGCCGCGGCATTGATGTCGCTCTGCAACTGCATCGACTTGCGCAGGATCAGGGCGCGCACGTCACGGTACTCCGGCACCTTGCCGACTTTTTCATTGATCTTGATCTGGCTCTCCGGGGTCACGGCCTGATTGGGCGGCAGCGTATAGGCGGAGAAGAAGCCCGGCGAATGCCCGGTCAGCCGGTTGGTGGCGACCATGCGGATCCAGCGGTCGGCATCGTCTTCGGCGCCGCTGTCGCGGCGGCTCGCCAGATAGGCGCGCAGGTTCAGCAATTCGCGCTCGGTATCCGGGTGGTAGAACATCGACAGGTCGAT